>JAYOII010000181.1:0-6599 GCA_038118685.1 Opitutia bacterium | reverse complement strand
ATCTTGCTCGACCTACGCCACGAAGTTCCGGACGTCATGGAAGCCTTTCCCCTGCCCCGCCTCCTGGATATCCTCATTCAAGTGTGCCAGACCATTGCCTATGCCCATGACGTCGGAGTCATTCACCGGGATCTCAAACCGGCAAACATAATCGTAGGAAAGTTCGGCGAGGTCTACGTTCTTGACTGGGGTTTGGCAAAAGTGATGGGATCCCCGAGGCTTTCCTCACCCGAACTGTTGGAAGAGGAAGACCAGCAAGACGTCAGTCTCACCCCGACGGGAAGGCACTACGGAACCCCCATGTACATGTCTCCCGAAATCGCCCGCGGTGATTCGGAACTCGATCACCGGACGGATGTTTTCTCACTGGGAATCATGCTCTTCGAGATTCTGACCCATCGTTTTTTCGTCGAAGGGGAAGATTTTATCGAGATCAAGAAAAAGCTTCTCGAGGACCCTTTTCCCCTTCCACGCGAAATCGCCCCCGAAAAATCCATCCCCAAGGATTTGCAAGCAGTTTGCATGCAAGCTCTCAAAAGGAACAAGGAGGAGCGCTACCCCGCGGTCACCGATCTGCTCGCCGACCTTCAGCGCTTCAGGCACCACGAGGAAGTTTCGGTATACTGGTATTCCGGGTGGGAAAAACTATCCCGTTGGAACCATCGGCATGCCTATGTCATCCTATCCATTCTATCTGCTCTGGCCGGCGCGGGCATTTATGCTTTGTTCCAAAAATAGAAATCTCGGCCAAGGAGCGGCCCCTTTTTAGAAAATCATCAAAGGTCGGGAAAGAGACTTCCGCCCTTCCCAATCTTACTCGCCCGGCAATCCTTGCATACGCAATTTGCTCCATGATCGCTCAGGTCCGGTTTCTTCTTCGAATCGGCCGACGGTTTGGAAGGCATCCGGTCCAAAATATCTTCAGGTTTTTGGGGCCCTTTCGGGCGGCCTTTGGCGACCTGAGGAGTCGCCCCTTCCTCTTCCCCAATTTGGGAAGCTTGCCCAGGCGCCTTGGCCGGTTGACCGGCAGATGGAACCTGAGAAGAAAGACGGACTACCGGCTTGGGAGCCAAGGGGTTGGCCATTTGGATACCCGGAGAACCCGATCCCTTTGCGAACTTTTGGTACTTCGGCTTGACCGCATCGACAAAATTCGAATTGCTTATTGGCAAGGTCGCTAGAAACTTGTTGCCCACCGGTTGGGCCACCACCAAATATTCGGTCGAGGAAGGATGATAACTCATTGCTCGCAACGCGCCTCCCACCGACACCGGTATCTTCGCAAGCTTGGCCTTGTCCTGCAAAGTAACCGTTTGCTTGGTCACCTTGATCGCACAGGGGAAGACGAGCGTGGTGTTCCTTTTGGCCCAAGCCAAGATTTCCTCCGCTTCCGACTTGCTCGTCTCAACCGGGACACTTGGTTTGACGGTCGGTTGAACTGGAGTCACCCGTTGGGCCCTGACAAGATCGTCCTTGGCATCGGACAAATCGCTTTTGGTCTGAGTTAATTCGTCACGCAACTCCTGAATTTCGCTCATCGAGCGGGATTCCTTGGAAGCAAGTTCGCCTCTCAAGGATTCGTTTTTCCGTTCGAGGTCCTTGCGCTCTTTGGTCAGTTCCCTGTTTTCATCTTCAAGCTTCTTTTTCAAGCCAAGATAAAATTCCTCGTTGGCCTCCAACTTAACGACCTTGTCGGCCAGTCCTGCGGAGGCGACCTGAGCCGAGTCTTCACCACTTGAAAGTACGACGATTAACCCGATGGTACTAAGCAAGGCAATCGTAGAGGCAGCCACGGCGACCCAATTGCTTTTTGATTTTTGGACGGCGCTCCCCTTGAACGCATTTTGCATGTTGGCAACCTTGCCTTGCATCTGCCTGAGGGCTTGATCCTTCTGTGTCCCTGCGGAGGCAGCCTGCTGCAAATGAGCCAAGGACGCCTGCAACTCCTTGCCCATGTCCACGACCTTCTTGTTTCCGTCCACCAAACGGCCGGACAAAATGCTCGCGACGTTCAGACAAAGCTGCCCGCCTGCGGTTCCATTGCTGCCGATGAACTCGAGCATCCGCTCGTGATCGATTCGCCAAAGAATGGATTCTCCAAGGGATTGAACGTCAGCGGAAGCCACCCCTCCGCTGAGAAAAGCCATCTCTCCAAAAGCCGCTCCTGCGGACAAAGTTGCGATCTGCTGGCTGTTTCCCTGATCGTTTTTCTTGGTTATGGCCACCTCGCCCGAAACCAACATGTAAAGATACCTCTGCTCGTGTCCATCGTTCACGACAACCTCGTTCTCGGACAAAACCCATTCCCCCCCGAACTTCAATTCCTCAAGTTCGGCTTCGGCAATGTTTGCGCAAAGCCCGGTATTCGGCAGGTCGTAACCGGCTTCAATTACGTCTTCGCGATGCAAAAGTTTCATTGTTCGCTTACTTTAGGTTGTTGCGAATGAAGGGCAAGGCAAGAAAAGAACGTTCTCGCGAACGACAAGATCAGTGGCAACACTTGCCGTGCTTCTTGAGCCGCCAATAATTGTATGGCCAGGCGGCAAGAAATCCTGCCCCAAGGGTCACGGGCAAAATGGCGAGGGTGATCTTGGGCTCACCCATCATTCCATAGTCCGCGAGGTTCATCGCAGCCTCCATGAGGATCATCGAGATCATGCTCATTCCGACCGCGGTGCGGAAAGCTTCCTTGGGACCCATTTGCTTCCAGAGAATGAGGGTTTCCAGGATCACGCTTGTCACGATTCCAGATACCATGGCGGTGGTCCAGACGATCGTCCAGAGCTCGCGGGGAATCCCACCGGGGGAATGATATTGCTGGAAAAGATAGATCGCGCCCAAATCTCCAATGGCGCATCCGAGAAGACAAAAGAAGGTGTTTTTGGCCGAGCGTAGAACTGGCATGGCGAACCCAAGGCTTAGGCCGCCCGGCGGGATTGCCCGCCAAGTATGCGCTCGATCGATGAGACGATCTTGCCGACCACCGGCACCGCAACCGAATTCCCGAATTGCTTGTAACAAACGTTGCGGCGCGGATGAAGACGGAAACCCTCGGGGAACCCCATCAACCTGCGGCACTCCTCCGGGTGCAGACGCCTGACGCGCCCGTCGACCAAATACATTCCGGTCTTCGCCCCGATTCCACCCCCGAAGGCAGAGAGCGTAATGGCGTGCCCTTTGGGGCTGTAGATGCGTTCCCCCTGTCCTCCCTTGCCCACCGTCCCAATGCGCAAAGGGCGGTTTTGTCGCTCCGCAGGGAATTCGGAAGCAAGAAAGAGGTCGGCCCGCTCGATGACCAATTCCTCGAGCTCAGGGTCATCCGCAGGAAGAAGAACGTCTTCGACCGCGACGTCTTCGTCAGTAGGTTCCGGGAATTGAAATCCCGAAACGCCCAAATCCTTGCGGAAACAGACGAAGTATATGCGCTCGCGCTTCTGAGCAACCCCGTAGCGCGAAGCATTGAGAACGGAGTAATGAACTTCGTAACCGAGACTTTCAAGCAATTCGAGGGTCGTTTCCAAAGTACGCCCATCGGCATGGCCGAGAAAATTCTTAACGTTCTCCAGAAAAAGAACAGCCGGGCGATGGTGGCGGGCGATGCGCAGGATTTCGTACAGGAGCGTACCCCGGGCATCTTCGAACCCGCCTTGGTTCCCCGAGATGCTGAAAGGTTGACAGGGGAAGCCCCCGCAGAGCAGATCGTGACCGGGGATGTCAGTCGCCGGAATTCGCGTAAGGTCGCCCGCCGGTTCCTCCCCGAAATTCTCTCCATAGGTCAAGCGGGCGTCAGGATCAAGATCCGATGAAAAAACGCAAGCATGCCCGTTCCCGCCAAGAGCCTGGCGAAACCCTCCGATACCGCAAAAGAGATCTATGAACCGCAGCTTATCCATTCCCGCTTACACCTGATCAATCCCTAGGGGCTGATCCGAAAAAGGGCAACCGAGAAAGATGCGTAAAAACTATACGTCGCAGAGCTCGACCGCCTCGGCAAGCCCAAGCTCGGGGTCGCGGGTCGGAATGAATTCCTGGCCCACGAATCCCTTGTACTTGATCTCAAGCAGGGCTTTCATGATGGGCGGATAGTTGATCTCCTGCTCATCGTCGAGTTCGCCCCGACCTGGGTTTCCCGCGGTGTGGACATGTCCGATCATGTCTCCGCATTCGCGGATGCGACGGATGACGTCGCCGTCCATGATTTGGACGTGATAAACGTCAAAAAGCAATTTCACCCGCGGCGAACCGACGGCGTTGAGGATATCCATGCAATAGTCGATATGATCGCCCTGATACCCGGGATGTCCCTTGTTTGGGTCGCTGTCGTCCCGACTGTTGAGCATTTCCAAACAAACCGTCACGCCTTTTTTCTCAGCGTACCCGGCCAACTTCTTGAAACCCTCGACGCAGTTCTCGGCCCCCTCCTCGGGAGAGAACTTCTCCGCGTAACCGGTAAAGGCGATGACGTTCGGGCATCCGAAGTCAGCCGCGTCGTCGATGGTCTTCTTGGTCACCTCCAACAGCATGTCGTGATACTTGGGATTGTTGAATCCCTTGACAAAAGGCGGACCCTCCACCGGAAGAGTGGCAATGGCGCAGGTCAAATCATGTTTTTTCAATTCGGGCCAATGCTCGGTCGCGATCAGTTCGACGCTTTTGCAGCCTAGCTTAACGGCTTGCTCACAAGTTTCCGTAACGCTCCAGTGATCGGCAAAACACCAAGAGACCACGGACTGGTTGATCCTACCTTTGCGGACACCCCGCTTTTCGCCTGTCTTCGATCCGCCGACGCTTCCGTTGATGGCAAACTTTCCCGTGCAACCGGCCAACCCGCCGCCGATGATGCCTGCGGTTGCCCCCTTGAAAAGGGAGCGTCGGGAAAGGGGTTCGTTACCTCGGGTGGATGAATTTGTCTTCTTTTTCATCCCTCCGTTCTTCACACCCATGCCCCATTGGCAAGAGGAAACCCTTTGTTCGATGAGAAAATCAGAGCGAGTCAAGATTTACGCAGTTGTCCCTTTCGAAATCCCTCATAAAGAAGGTGGACAAAAAAAGAGCATCGCTCTTAAAGTATGGTCATGAAGAAGATTATACTCGCATGCGCCTTTCTTTGTTTCTTTTCTTCCTGCTCGGAGGACAAAGTCCTGAACAACGACCGCACGGATGCTTCCGACCCCGACGCCGGCTCCGATCTCACGGTCAAGAACCCCCGAGTCGACCTCGGGATCAGTTATGATATTGAGGACGAAGTTTTGGCTCGTCCTCAATTCGAAGCCATCGAAGTCAGTCAGACAAAAATTACCCTGAATTGGTTCGATCCTTCGAATTGGTTCGCACGAAGGGAAGAACCCGAGCAACTTCGTTTTACTCTTAGCTATTCCACGGATCCGAACGTCGGAAATCTAGTTTCCACCACCGAGTTTTCCCAAACTCATCAAGTCGAGCTTGAAGGCTTCCAAGCCGACACCTCCTACTATTTTCGCCTCACCGCCCATCCTCCGGAAGGGGATTCGAGGTATCTTACCAGTCAACCGAGTCTTTTGACGGTTCACACGCTTCCCGATTCGAACACCTACGTGGGCGGACTCATCGTGCGACCCGAACTGGGAAAAGTTACTTTCAAATGGGACCCATTCGATCAACCCGGACCGATCCAATACGTTCTTCATCTCCTGGACGATCCAAGCGCGCCCACACCCTTCGAAGAAATCGTTACCCGGGACACCGAAATTCCTGACCTCGCTCTTCAGGGAGGAAGGGATTATTGGTTGCGCTTCAGAGCCATGCCCGCCGAAGAACCCACCTTTGTGCCTCCTCCCGCCATTTCTCAGCAATTCCACGTCCCCGCAAACCAACTTGATGAAACCCTTGACCCCACGGCCATTCAACGGGAAGACAAATTGATCTTGGAATGGAGCCCCATCGACAATGCGACCGGTCCGTTCGCTTATGCCGTCAAAGTGACTTGCGGACCGGAACTCGAACAATTTTACGGAGAATTTTTGGAAACCGACAACAAACTCGAAATCGTACAAGGAAAAGAATACGGAAGGTTTTATTTTGAAATCAAAGCGGTCCCCTTGGGCGGAAACACTTCGGACCTTCCCAGTAATGCAAACGTATTGTCCTTTGATTACCCGATCGTGTCCTGCCCCACGCCCATGACGAAGACCATCAACCGAAAGCCGAGCGAACCGGGAAGCGTGTTCATCTCGTTGGAGGAGTTGCCTCAGGCTCCCGACGGCCATCGGTACGAAATTGAGATTGCGAGCGACCCGGAATTCTTGACCGGGCTTGACCGGAGATTGCTCCAAAGCAACGAACTGGAAACACAAATGACCGGTCGTTTGCCCGAGGAAAATCACTACTTCAGGATACGCCTCATCGGCCCTCCGAACGACGTCACCGTTCTTCCATCAGCTTGGACCGACACCGTTCTGATCGAAGCCCAGCCCAAACCTCCTCCGCCGCCTTCCGTGCTCCCTTAGCTTTTCCGGAACACTTGACAGAGAAGCAACCCGGCAAAGGCCCCTGCGGCATCAGCGGCCGCATCCCAGGCATCCGAAGTGCGAGCATGCCAATCTTGCCAACATTCGTCGGCA
>JAYOII010000180.1:0-6616 GCA_038118685.1 Opitutia bacterium | reverse complement strand
CCGACGATCAGGCGGTCGACCAGGTATTTTTGACCAACGATGACGCGACCCATCTCCTGGCGAAGAAGGTCCACCCAGGATGCTTCGGACTTTATGCGTTCTTGTTCTTCGGGGGGCAGGGGGAAGATTGTTGCTTTGTGATTCGATCATAGTGTTTGAAAATGGGGACAAACCTTAAAGCGTACGCAAACGCGGGATTTGTCCAAGGCAAAAGAACTCCTTAAAAAAGGGAATTCCTTTTGGTTTGCCAAGAAGCGTATGCTTGAGATTGTAGTAAGCAGAGTCTGTTTCTCAAACCTTTCAACCTTCGCATCCCATGTTCAAGCTAAGCAAGGAATCCAAGTTAACCTTCATTTGTCTTTTGATCGTCCCCCTGATTTGGATTGTCCTCAATCATTTTGGCCTCTTGGATTTCCTTGAGTACAAATCGGTGGACTTGCGGTTCAAGGCAAGGGGGAACCTTTCGCACCGGGAACAACCGTTTGCCGACGAGAGGGTAAACGTTGAAGACAACAAGACGGTTCCGAGAATTCCCAAGGTGATATACGTCAATTTTGATTCCGATACACTGAGTATGGACGAGGTCGGAGAACGTCCCTGGAACCGAGGCTTTTTCAGAGATGTCGGAAAGATATTGCTGGAGGAAGGACAGGCGAGAGTCGTGGCTTATGACTTCATCTTTTCCCCGAAGAGCACTTCAAGCATGGTTCCCGAAAGGAATGTTTTCGTAAGTGATTCCGCAATTGCCGAACTTGTTGGCCAATACCCCGATCAAGTTGTTTTGGCCTCGGCGTTCACAAACGTCCAGACACCTTTCCTCAAAAACGAATTCGTTGATTTCCTCGCAGGTCCCCCCAACCTCAACGAAGGTTATGACTCCACCAAGATGGGCTTTCGTTATCCGGAGAGTCCGACTTATCCTATTTTTTCCTATGGAAGCGAAAAATACCTGGGTATCAACGCTCCGATAACGATTGCTCCGAACAAGGTGGACGGGATGCAACGAATTGTTCCTGTTTGGTTTCCGGGAGGCGGCAAGGCTCATGCATACAATGTTATGGGAGGTAAAATGGCAAAGTTGGGCTTGGAAGGGATTGATCTCAATCAATCCCGTTCTCCTACCTTGGTTGAGGATGGAGATCGGCTCAAATTGGTTTGGAAGGACTCGAACAATACCTTGGTGGACACACAGCCCAATTCCATGCCTTTGGTTCGTGACCGAAACTTTTTTCACTTTGGCGTAGAGGCTTTGATGGCTTATTACGGAGTGGACGAGAAGTCCGTGGAGATTGGCGAGGATCACAAGAACATCGTGATCCGAAGTCGTGACGGAGAAACGTTGGTCGATTCATCCCTGATCGAAGAACAGGGCATGGAAATCAATTGGTTCTCGAATTGGAAGGATGAGGGTGAGGCCGAAAAACTCTATTCGCAAGCCAAGGAGTTCTACAATCAGGAAAACTTTCCCAAATACGTGTCCTTGGGACCGAGGGTGATACGATTGTTTCTCCAAAGAGTGGAAGGACTCGACTTGCCGGCGAGGGACAGCGAGTTGGTCGGGGTGCTGAAGAGCCTGGGCTTGAAGGAGAAGCACCTCGGTACTGCGGACGCAATGATCAAGGCCGCTGACGGTGAGATTGCCGCAGAAAAGGCCCCTGAAATGATGGAGTTCGAAAAATTATTAGCCAAAATTTCGGACAATTACATTCCTCCGACCTTGTTTTCCGAGTTCAACCCCATGTGCGGAATGGACGATGTTCTCAATTACAAATCATATTTGGAAGAGAAGAATGCTCAAACTCGAAAGGCCGATGCAGTCGTGTTGAAAATGAAAGCTGCGTTGGTCGGATTCAGAAAGCTGCACTACCTATATTCCGAGCACAACCAATCCCGGGCTCTTTGGGAAAAAATCAATCAGATGAATTCAGACCCGAGCAAGGAGCAAGCGATTCTTTTGGATGAGCTTGCTGCCATCGAACGATCCTTGGAAATTTTCAAGGGCTCTGCTCTGGAACTTGTTACAAGCGAAAAGGCTGATTTGTTGGCTTCCGATTTGGGTAAACTGAACCAAAAACTTCTTGATTTGTCCGTGGCCCGTGACTTGAAAAGCAAAATCGAAAAGTTGAAAAATCTTGAAGCGAATAAATCCGCCCTCGAAAAGGAGATCAGCGAGCTTAAGAAAAGGGTGGAGCAATTCCCCGCCCTGTCCGCCGTCATACAAAGCTCACAAATTGAGCCCAAGGAAAAGGAATTGGAGGTAATCGAAAAGGAAATAGCCAAATTGGACGGTGTTTCGAAAGCCGATCTGGAAAAGCAAAAACTCGCCCTCGAAAAGGAGATCAGCGAGCTTAAGAAAAGGGTGGAGCAATTTCCCGCCTTGTCCGCCGTCATACAAAGCTCACAAATCGAACCCAAGGAAAAGAAATTGGAGGCACTCGAAAAGGAAATAGCCAAACTCGACGAGTTCTCAGAGGGTTCGTTCGAAGACGAGGCCTTGCTGCAAGAACTTTTGCAAAGTTCCGCTGACGCAATTTCGAAAACGAAGGCCTTGTTGGCTTTCAATCAAGCCAAGATCAAGGAAGCTGAAGTTGAGAGGAATCAATACCTTTCTTTTTTCCAGCAGTTTGAAGACGCAATCGTTTTGATTGGACCGACGGAGGCCACTTTCCAGGATCTGTCGCCTACGCCCATGGACAAGGATCCGGTGCCCAAGGTTTCGGTGCATGGCAACGTCATCAAAACCCTTTCCAGCGGAATTTACCTGACAAGGACCCTCGACGGAAAGCTTTCCTCTTCCCTTCTGATTTTAGTCGTGTGTCTGATAGTCGGATATTTGGCCGTCAACAGCGCTCCGTGGTCCAGTTGGGTCGGGACGATCGTTTTGGTTGTGTTCGTTTTGCTGAGTTTTGTCCTTTTTTACAAGAATCACACCATAACGCCTTTGGCCGTCCCGGCGACGGCTGGAGCAAGCACCTTCTTTCTCGGATTGATCGTCATGTTGGTGGTCGAACAGAAAGCCAAGGGGCGCCTGAAGGGTATGTTCGGGAGTTATGTTTCAGCCGACTTGGTCGAACAAATGGTGGAATCCGGTGAGGAGCCTCATCTTGGGGGCGAAGAGACGGCAATTACCGCCTTTTTCAGCGACGTGCAGGCTTTCTCAAGTTTTTCGGAATTGCTCACTCCTACGGGATTGGTCGATTTGATGAACGAGTACCTTACCGCGATGACCAATATTCTTCAGGAGGAAAGAGGTACCTTGGACAAATACATTGGGGACGCCATTGTCGCGATGTATGGGGCGCCCATACCCATGGAGGATCATGCCTATCAATCCGTAAAGACCGCTTTGCTCATGCAGGCCAAGCAACTCGAGTTGCGTGACAAGTGGGCTTTGGAAGAGGAAAAATGGGGTAAGTGCTATGGCTTGGTCAAGCAAATGCAAACCCGGATCGGTTGCAATACGGGAACCGCTACGGTTGGGAACATGGGGGCATTGGATCGATTCAACTACACCATGATGGGTGACATGGTCAATTTGGCCGCCCGTTGCGAGAGTGGAGCCAAGGCCTATGGGGCCTACATCATGATTACCGAGGAGACGAAACTAGCGTCCGAAAAGACAAAGGACGACATTGCCTTCCGTTACTTGGACAAAATCGTAGTCAAGGGACGATCGCAACCCGTTGCCATGTACGAACCTACTGGATTCATGGCCGATTTGGGGCAGGAGACTCAAGATTGTTTGGATTGTTTCAGGCAGGGCATAGACAAGTATTTGCTTCAGGATTGGGATGGTGCCCTCAAGATGTTCGAGAAGGCGAAGGAATTGGAGCCGAACAAACCTGGTGTTTCCCCGGGGGTCAAAGACAACCCGTCCATGATCTTGATCGACCGCTGCAAGGTGATGAAGGAAAATCCCCCTGGCGACGATTGGGACGGCGTATACGTTATGACGAGCAAATAATT
This sequence comes from Opitutia bacterium, assembly GCA_038118685.1. GTDB lineage: Bacteria > Verrucomicrobiota > Verrucomicrobiia > Opitutales > Seribacteraceae > Seribacter. The sequence continues at coordinate 2,650 of JAYOII010000180.1, read as the reverse complement.
CCGGAGGCCGACCTCTCCTTGTGGCGTTGATCTTAGCTCTTGAAGTAGTCCGGCTCGTTTCCCGGCTTCCATTTGACGTTGCATCCCATGCTCGGATATTGGTTCTCGGGCGGTGGGTCTTTCCCGAGAAGCCGGTCAACGGCGTTCTTTAGGTCCATGCCGTTAACGGGCAATTCGTTGCCCGGTCTGGATTCGTCGTATCGGCCCCGATAGAAAAGGGCGAGTTCATGGTCGAAGAGAAAAAAATCCGGGGTACATGCCGCCTTGTAGTCCTTCGCCGCACTTTGTGTCTCATCATAAAGATAAGGGAAACGAAAGCCGCTATCGAGAGCCAGTTCCCTCATCTTGGAGGGGCTGTCGGCAGGGTATATGTCGACGTTGTTGGAGGAAATCAGGTAAACCGCTATGTTTTCGCTTTCCAACTGGTTGAAAAATTCGGTGAAATGACCGAGTAGGTGAATGACAAAAGGGCAATGGTTGCACACGAAAGCAACGAGGTGGCCGGCGCTTCCATCCTGTTTGATGGTGACGGGCTTTTGGTCGATGACGTTCGGAAGCTCGAAGAAAGGAGCTTTTGTTCCGAGGGGAATCATTGTCGAGGGTGTGGCAACCATGGTGATTTTATGGGCTATGATTCAGCCTTGCGTCATCGTGGGCAAGTTTTTTCCTCGTGAGGTCGAAATACGCTTGGAGAATATCACGGGCTACGGGCGTAGCTGTCAAACCGCCTTGGATTTTGTCCTGCGGAATGATGCCCTCGATTAGCACGGCAATGGCGACTTCAGGGTTTTCCAGAGGGGCAAAACCGACGAACCAAGCCAGGTTGAGTTTCATGTTGTGGTTGCGCCATTGACCGGTTCCGGTCTTCCCCGCAATGTCTATGCCTTCTATTTTGCACCTGTGGGCGGTCCCTTTCGTGGTCGCCAGATGCATGCCTTCGTAGATAGCCCGCAACGAAGAATCACTGATTCCCAATGGCTGTGGAGGCGAGGATTTGGGCGTGGGTCGGAAGAGAATCGAAGGTTCGAAGGACAGGTCGTTGGACGCAAGTTTTGCAGTCATGCAAGCAATTTGCAGGGGGCTTTGGCTAAGGCCGCCTTGGCCTATGGTAATGTTGAATGTGTCTTCCAATGTCCAAGCGACTCCCGTGGCTTTCTTTTTCCATTCCGGGTCCGGCACGATGGGGGAGCCCGTCGAAGGCAATTGAACGGATGGCAACTTGTGCATGTTCAGTCTGCGGGCTTCTTTAATCAGCCCAAGATGGCCGATACGCTCGCCCATTCGATAGAAGTAAACGTTGCAACTTCGGGCGATTGCTTCCCGGAAGGTAAGTTCACCGTGCGATCCGGGGTAAACATGGCATATCATTCCTCTGTGCTTTCCTTCGCATAGCAGCTTCTCCTCGGGATCAAGAGCATTTTGCCTGAAACCTGCCAGGGAAGTAACGAGCTTAAAGGGCGATGCAGGTGCGTAACCGGGGTGCAGTGCCCGAGGCAGCCATGCCTCGGCTCTTTCGATTTCGTCGTAGGTCGATTGACTGAGAGACGGTGAAAAGTCCTGTAGGTTGTAGTTGGGCTTGCTCGCGAGAACAAGGACTTCCCGAGTCTTCAAGTCCAGCAGGACGGCCGCGCCCGGAGGAGGGGGAGGTGAGGCCAGAACGTATTCGTCCGATTGAGGGTTTGCCTTTGCCAGCACTCCTTTCGCATAGAGTAAGCGGAGCAAGCGGTCCGCATCCTCGGAAGTTCCCTTGAAACCGGCCACGGTGGAAGCTTGGCGTCCGCTCAATGGAAAGGGAGCGTCTTTAAAGGAATTCAGAAGCAGTTCGGGGCTGAGTTGCTTCTCCTTCACTCTGATCAATTCACGGCGCGTTCTTTTCTCAATTGTTTTCAGCCAGTCGGGATCGGGAAGAATTCGATGGGTTGCGACCCGTTGGGACATTTGCCGAAGGGAGCGCTCGGCCAGGCCTTGTAATTGCGAATCTATGCTCAGCCTGACGGACGAACCTTTTTGAGCGGGTTTTGATTCTATCAGTTCGACTCTCAATCCGCTCGGGCTGATGCGCCAAATGTCGCTTCCGTCCTGGCCTCTCAAGTGGGAATCGAAAAAAACCTCGATCCCTTCTTTCCCTTTTTTCCCTTTGATTTCAAAGGTTCCCAAGTCCCGTCCCTCGAGGCCCTCGTCATTGGCTTGGTATCCGCTTCCGACATAACCAAGGATATGTGATGCCAGGGAACCCATGGGGTAGTGTCTGATGGCTTGGGAGTTGATTTGGAGAGGGGAGTCCGGGTCGATTTCATCGATAAGCTTGGCGTATTCCCTAGGCGTCAGGTTTCCGGCGAGCTCCAAAGGGAGGATTGATTTCTGTCTCCAGTGAGATTTGAGCTTGTTAAAGGGGATGATTTTATCCCTTCCGGTCAACCGGTTGACTTTCTTTTGGTACTTTTGGACCACCTTGTAGCGGGCTTCCCATTCAATGGAGGTATGGATTGCCGCTCTTCCGTCATTTTGCTCGAATTTAATCGTGCTTGACCCGAACTTCGGCTCGGCTTCTTCCCTGTCGAAAAATTCAAGAAGTGAGAATTCATCCGTTTTGGCTTTCTCCTTGTTCAAGCGGTAGCGGTTGTCACGATGAAGAAAAAGGTCGGTTGTA
>JAYOII010000179.1:0-6641 GCA_038118685.1 Opitutia bacterium | reverse complement strand
CCGGCTGTGTTAGGTGGGCTTCGAGTTGTTGGGCCCCACCAAAACCCCCCATTTTTTTGTCACATAGCGTTTTTGGGGGGGGTGGGGGGGGGGGTTGTCCGGGCCCACCCTGTTGGTTGTTGCGACGGGGATCATAAGTCCCGGCTATACCACCTTGAATCAATGGAAGGGGATCTTCGAAGATGGCAGTGGGGATGCCTGTTTTGATGGCGGCTATGAGTTCATCGAGTTTGGCGTTGTCCAAAGTGGAGGGCTGCACGACAAGCAAGGCGTCGTAGTCACCCTTCTTGATCGTTCCACCCGTAACTTCTTGGACGTCATACTGTTTGCGAAGTTCCGTAATCACTTCCCAAGCAGGGGTTCCTCCTCCCATGCTTATGCCCATCATGCCCATTCCGGGAGACCCCATCATAGGGGCGTCGGTGGTGAAGACGCCAAGTTTCTTCTTGTTCTTGGGCCCGGCGACCGTTTTCAAAGTTCTCATGATTTCGTACTCGACGGGTAGTCCTTTGAATACGAAAGGAATGCTTTGCTGCCCTCCGTTTCCTTTGAAAACAAGGCCGAGGTAAAGATCCTTTTGCCAAGGCATGAACCTCCCTTCCTCTTGAACGAAAAGAGGGGGTTCCGCCCCATTTTGATTTTCAATGCCGTACTTTTCTGCCGTTGTGGAGGCGTTGTCTTCGGCCGAAATAATGTGGACTTCGACACTTACGTTTTTGCTTTCGCGATCGATTTCACGAAGGGCGGTCAGAAGGTTGATGCGGGTTTGAACATATTGTTCGGGCATGGCATCGGACGGTGAAATGAAGGCATCGATCTCGACCAAAGTATCGATTTCGTTCAGAATTTCAATGGAGCCGTCGGACAGGCTACTCAACTGTTCGGCGGTCGCGTCAATTCTTACGAAATCATGGTTGCGGGCAAAGACTGTGCACGCATAGGCAATGACTATGGCCGAAACGACCCGTGCGGAATAGTGGACAACCTTTATCGACCCGTTCTGACTGCCGGCCCAATGACGACGCCCGATAAGAATGGAGCAAAGATAGAGCATGGCCAAGGCCAAGCTTACGAAAAAGGTAACGGAAGAAAAACTTATGATTCCGCGACTAAAATCAAGAAAATTGGCTAAGATTCCCCATTCGAAAAGAGCGAGAGGAGCATTGAAAGCGACGCCGAGAACAAAAGCAACGGTCAGGTTGGAAGTGAGGAAAGAGGCGACCATGCCGATTGAAAGCATCGTCAGTCCTACGAACCAATAACCAACGTAGGTCGAAAAAAGTAACAAAAAGTCAGGGTTCCCCAACTGGATGAGTACAATCCAATTTGTGATGAGCGAGACGATAAGGGAGACACTGAAGATAGTTACCACACCAAGATATTTCCCTAAAACTACGTCCAAGTCACTACCCGGCAGAGTGAGCAGGAGTTCGTCCGTTCCCTGTCGTCTTTCGTCCGCCCAAACGCTCATCGTTATGGCGGGGATGAAGCCCAAAAGAATACTGGGGAGCCATTTGTTCAACTGATCGAGGTTTGCGAGATTGGAACTGAAGAAGTCATCCGTGCAGAACGCGGCGGCTCCGCTAGCGACGAGAAATGCGCAAATAAAGACGTAACCACTCGGGCTTCCGAAGTAGGAAGCGAGATTACGTTTGAATACAGCGATAATTGCCTTTGAGTTCATGAATTCGAAAAAATTTTAGGATAATAGAGCTAGAGGGACGTTCAGGCTGCCGCCATGGTCTTGCGATTGAACCAACCGTCCAACGAAGGTTCTTCCTTGAGTTCATCAGGCGTGCCGTCAAAAACGAGTCGTCCTTGGTCAATCAGGATAATCCGGTCGGCGACCTCTGGAACCTCCTGAAGGATATGAGTGGACAAGAGGATCGTTTTTCCCAAACCCTTGATCGTCTTTCTGACTTCAAGCACCTGGTTGGGGTCCAACCCTGCCGTAGGTTCGTCCATGATGAGAACTTCCGGTTCGTGCAATAGAACGTTGGCCATGCCCACCCGTTGACGAAACCCGCGGGAAAGCTTTCCAATGGGCTTGTTCAGAACCGTGTTCAAAGCGCACTGCTCGACTACCTGTTCGATCCTTTGCTTTTTCAAGGAGGTGTCCATGCTGCGGGCGTCACCGAAAAAGTTGAGCAGAGCGAGGGGTGTCATTTCCTCGTACAGAGGACCGTTTTCGGGAAGGTAGCCGATGCGGTTGGCGACTTCCTTTCGATTGCTTGCGACTTCCATACCGCAAACCTCGGCTGTGCCTGCCGACGGAGACAAGTATCCGGTAAGCATTTTCATGGTCGTGCTTTTACCCGCTCCGTTTGGACCGAGAAAGGCAACGACTTCTCCCTTGCGGATTTTGAAGTTGAGGTCGTTGACGGCGATAAAGTTACCGTAGTATTTGCTGAGACCCTCGGTCTCTATCATTATTTCGAGATTGGAATCATCTGTCATATCGAGGATAACTTTTTAGGGTTTAACTTCTAAAAAAATTTTCGCGGTTTAAAAAATCTAATTCCTAGGGCGTCGTCAAAAATGGAATTTGTGCAAAAAAATCAGGAAATCTTATCTTTCGCTTCTTTCAAGGATAAAAATCCTTTGCAAAATGGAATAAATCCCCCATAACTTTAGCTATCCTAATTTGCACATGAAGATAAACTTCGTGATCATGCCCGTCTTGTCCTTTTTGGCTTCGTTTGGTTCAACTGAAGCCGAAGTTTCCTTTGATTATTATTTCGGGTCCGCCTTTTGCGCCAATCCGATCCGCATGCAGGAATTGGATGGAGCAATGATCGTTAGACTGAGTAAGAAAAAAAAGAGGTTCGTCCCCCTCCTTTATCCGACCCGGCAAACGCCCTTCCAATGGATCGACTCGGGGGACGTTGATTTACTGACATACGAAGAGTATGTCAAAAACCCCGGACTCTTCGTCAGAGCGGGCTCTCCCCTTGGGGAAAGCTTGTTTGTCGACTCTGCTCCACATGGTCATCAATCCGGTGCGGAGGATAAGCCTGCTCCCGCTTCCAGTCAGTTTCCAAAACCGCGATCTCATCCTCTCCCGCCTCTCCCTCTGCCCCGTACGGTCGCTTTGCCCGGGGATCCTGAACTGCATGCCTTTTTGGAAAGCAAGCGAATCGAAGAGAAAGTCGCTTCGAATGAAAAACCTCCGTTGTCCGACCGGATGATTTCTCCCTCCTCGGCAAGCCCGTCTCCCATTCCCCCTCCCCCGGAGATACTCGTTGAGAACGAGCCTCTTGGGCAAGGCACGGTGTTTGCCGACCCCAGGCTCATGAAAGAGTACCGACGGTTGGTCAATGCATCCACCTTGGGTCGGATGGATTCCAAAAGAGAGCAAGGGAGGGAGGATGAATTATCCGTTGAAATTGGACGCGTTCCGGCCAACCTCAAATTGAAAGCTTCCAAGCGGACCAAGGATGGAAGGATTCAGCCTGCTCAAGCATCGGAATTCTACCTCACCACTCAAAATTTGCGCGAATTGTTCAAGGATATGAACTTCGAACGAGCCTTGTCCGGTGAGATCAAGTCGGTCGCCGAAATTTGGGCTCACGCGGAGAAAAACCTCAACACGGATCCGGAGATAGCCTTGGGAGTAAAATCGATCCTTCTCCAGGCGAAAGTGGGAAGAGCTCGAACCGATCCCTTCGGAGAAGCGTCCTTGAGCGACCTGCCGCCGGATGAGAAATATTTTATCATCGGCATCGACAAGGACGAAAATACGAACGTCGTGACCATTTGGTCCAAGGAGGTCGAAGTGAATCCGGGAGACAACGAAGTCGAGCTCAGTTCCAACGACGTGATTTATCAAGATTGAAACTCTTGATTAATAATTCGTAATTGTTTCATCAAGCTTGAAGCTTTTGCTCTGCTTCTTGATAAAAAAACCTCCTGCTTCGCATTTGATAAAAAAATTCAAGTAATTCTCGCCTTTGACCGCGAGCCCTTGTAGATCAGTTGGTTTTACTCCTACTCTACGACTATGCAAAACCAAGAAATTCTTCAGCAAGCGGCTGATCAGGCCAGAGGTTTGGCCATCGATGCCATTCACGCATGCAGTTCGGGGCACCTCGGGCTTCCCCTCGGCGCTGCCGAACTCGGGGCCGTACTGTTCGGTCAAGACCTTCAAGTCGATCCATCGGATGCAGAGTGGATCAATCGGGATCGTTTCGTTTTGTCCGCCGGTCACGGGAGCATGTTCCTTTACGGTTGGCTCCATCTCGCCGGGTTCGATCTTTCGCTTGAGGAAATCAAGAACTTCCGACAATTGCACAGCAAGACCCCCGGTCATCCCGAATTCGGGGAAACCCCGGGTGTGGAGTGTACCACCGGCCCCCTTGGCCAAGGAGTCGGGAATGCCGTCGGCATGGCCATTGCCGCCAAGATGGCGGGCGCTCATTTCAACACACCCGAACACGAGATCTTAACCAACCAAGTCGTTTGCTTGGCGGGTGACGGCTGCCTGCAGGAAGGAGTGGCTTCCGAAGCCGCTTCTCTGGGGGGGCACTTGGGCTTGGACAACTTGACGATCATTTACGATTCAAACGACGTCACCTTGGACGCCATGGCCGACGCCAGCCAAAGCGAAAGCGTTCTTGATCGCTTTGCCGCCTATGGCTTTGAAGTCGAACGCATTGAAGACGGACATGATTTGCAAGCCATCTCCGATGCCCTGACCCGAGCGAGAGCGAACAACAACGGCAAGCCTACCTTTATCGAAGTCAAGACCCTCATAGGCAAAGGCATTCCCGAAGTCGCAGGGACTGCAGCCGGTCATGGCGAAGGGGGAGCCAAATTCGCCGAATCCGCTCGTCAAGGACTCGGTTTGCCCGAAGAGACCTTTTACGTTTCCGATGAGGTGCGGGCCTACTTTGCCGCCCACAAGTCGGCTCTCCAAGCCAAGCGTCAGGAGTGGGATGCCGTCTTTGCCGCTTGGGAGGCCGCCAACCCGGAAAAGGCGGCGCTCTTGCAAAGCGGTCTTGCCCGCGAAGTCCCCGCTGACCTGATGGACCAAGTGCAAGTCTTCGCCGAGGACGCCAAGGTGGCTACCCGGGCCGCCGGTTCGCAAATTATCAACGACCTGGCCAAAGCCTGTCCTTTGCTGGTGAGCGGCTCGGCCGATCTTCACGGTTCGACCAAGAACTACCTGAAGGAACTGGGTGATTTCTCCCGCGAAAACCGGTCCGGAAGAAACCTTCTGTTCGGGATCCGCGAACATGCCATGGGAGCAATCGTAAACGGAATAGGCTACTACGGCATCTTTCGTCCTTCCGGGGCGACCTTTGCCGTCTTCGCCGACTATATGCGCGGTTCCGTTCGTCTCTCGGCACTCGTTGGCTTGCCGATATTTCATGTTTGGACACACGACTCGGTCGGGGTAGGGGAAGACGGTCCCACCCACCAACCGGTCGAGACAACCAGCGGCTTGCGCGTAATCCCGAACCTCGACGTCATCCGTCCCGCCGATCCGGAAGAATCCGCCGGTGCCTTTGTCGCCGCCCTGCAGCGCACGGACGGACCGACCGGACTTATCCTCACCCGTCAAAACGTTCCGAATCTCAATTCCATCCCGGTTTCCGAAAGACGAAACGGTGTGTTGAAGGGTGGTTACGTCGCCCGCAAGGAAGAAGGCGAGCTCGAACTCATCATTTTGGCTTCAGGGAGCGAATTGTCTCTTGCTCTCGAAGCGGCCGACAGGCTTGGTCAAGGGGTTCGCGTTGTTTCCATGCCCTGCATGGAGCGCTTTGACCGTCAGGATGCCGAATACAGGGAATCCGTGCTTCCCAAAGGTTTCCGAAGCCGAATGGCCGTGGAGGCCGGTGTCAGCGACATTTGGCGTAAATACGTCGGTCTTGACGGAGTTGTGGTCGGCATCGACCGTTTCGGCATCTCCGCACCCGGCGATACGGTGATGAGTGAGCTCGGCATCTCGGTCGACAACGTGGTCAAGCAGGCAGCGCTTGCCGGGTTGAGTTCCTGATTTTGACTGAGCAATGAGCAGGGTATTGCCTGCTCTTTTTTTCCAAAAGATATATTATATATTGATATTGGCGCTTGCATTGAATTCAATGCAAGCATGTCCCACACGCTTGTTCCTGTTTGCATTGGCATCCTTTTTTTTGCAGGGACGACCCTTGCCCAGAACCCCCTGTCCGTTTCAAGGCCCGAGGCGGACAACTCGGTGGCCGCCCAACTGGCTTCTTTTCAACTAGCCGAGGGCTACGCGATCAACCTCTTCGCGGACGAATCCATGGGGATCGCCAACCCGGTTTGTTTTCGATGGGACGCCGAAGGCAGGTTGTGGGTCCTTTGCACGTGGGCTTATCCCCAGTTGAAGCCCGGTGAACCGGCGGACGACAAACTGTTCATCCTCGAGGACAAGGATCAAGATGGCAAGGCCGACAAAGTCTCCGTTTTTGCCGATGGCTTGAACATGCCGACCGGATTCGCCCTCGGGCATGGTGGCGTCTACTTGGCGGAAGGTCCCGATCTCATGCATTTGCGTGATACCGATGGCGACGGCAAGGCGGATCAGAGCGAAGTGTTGTTCACCGGTTTTGGAACGGGAGACACCCACCAAAATATCAATTCCTTGACCTGGAGCCCGGGGGGCGAACTTTTCT
>JAYOII010000178.1:2873-6680 GCA_038118685.1 Opitutia bacterium | reverse complement strand
GACCTACTTCGACAAGAAGGCATCGCAAAAGACTTCGAAAAGCTATGACTTGAAAGGAATCAGGAATCCGTTGGCCGACCGGGGCAAGGGAGACATATTCGAAAACTTCATCCAAGCGGTCCGCAGCAGGAAGACCGAAGACTTGAATGCTCACGTATATGAAGGTCACGTATCGAGCGGTCTTTGCCACTTGGCCAACGTTTCCTACCAATTGGGAGAAAAACAAGGCTTCGACAAGAAGACCAACGCTTTTGGCAACAACAAGAAAGCCTCCGAGTACTTCGAACGCATGAAGGAACACTTGAAGGAGAACGGGCTTAAGCTCGAGGAAACCGACTATGTTGTGGGACGAACCCTCGAATTCGACTCCAAGACCGAGTCGATCAAGGGTGATGACGAAGCCAATGCATTGCTGACTCGGGACTACCGCGCTCCGTTCGTGGTCCCCGAAAACGTATAAATATCACCGAGCCAGCCGAAAAGCCCGCCTGATGCGCTCTCCTTTGTCTCGGAGGAGATTGCAAGAAGAGGTAAAGAGGCTTAATTTCATTGGCTCACGCTTGCGTTTTCAAAAGGAGTGAGCCTATTGTAGTCCATCCAAGCCCTCTTTTTTCCATGCTTCGTTTCCTTTTGATCGTTCATCTGCTTTTTGGCGCAGCCTCGGCTTGGGCGGGGCGCCCGGAGCCGGCTCCCTTCAATCCTTCCAAGGAAAAAGTCGGGATCATGCGAACCAGTGTTCGAACCATCAACGCAGTGATCGACCGGAAACTCGCAGAGGAGAAACTGACCTATAACTCCGGCTTGAACGATTTTCTATTCGCCCGTCGCGTTTACGTCGACCTGACCGGTACCATACCGACTTATGAAGAATTGGTTCACTTCGTCAATGACAAGCGGCCGAGCAAAAGAACCTATCTGATCAACAGGCTCCTTGCCTCCGAGGGCTACGTCAGTCACACCTTCAACTACTTCGCCGATCTTCTTCGCGTGCAAACGAAAATGACCGGAAGCAAAACCACTTCCGAAGTTTTCACAGGTTGGCTGAAAGACTCCATTCATCAGGACAAACCCTATAACCGTCTGGTTTACGAAATGGTTTCCTCCTCCGGTTCGATGCGGGAAAACCCGGCCACCGGATACCACCTCCGGGACAAAGACATGAAACTCGATCACGTCGCGTTCATGACCAAGATCTTCCTGGCCAAGGACATCGCCTGCGCCCAATGCCACGACCACCCCTCCGACGATTGGACCCAGAAGCAATACTACGCCTTTGCCTCCTACCTCGGGGAACTCGAAATCGGCCAAGGCAAAGACCTGAGCCAGCAAAAAGACAGAAAGATGATGTTTTCCGAGAAGGAAAAGCTTTTTCATCGTCCGCCGTTCAGTGCGGCCGTAAAGGAGAAGTATGGCAACAACGAGACAGCCCAAAGGAAAATCAAGGAGTTCCGGCAAGACTTCAAAAAACTTGCGGCGGGCGATACTTTGGCGGTTTTCGACGACAAGAGCTCAGGCCTTCCCCTGCCCGACGACTATCAATACGACGACGCCAAACCGGGAGACAAGGTCAAACCGGCCTTCATCGTAGGCAAACCTTTGGGAGGGCCCAAAAACGCCACCCTGCGGGAACAGTTGGCTTATTGGTTGGCTCACCCCCAAAACGGTTGGTTTTCTCTCGCAATCGCCAATCGGACATGGGCCCGGTATTTGGGAAAAGGCGTGGCCGAACCCTTGCATAACGTCGAAATAAGAAAGGCAAGCAACCCTCTCCTTCTCAAGACTTTGTCAGAGGTCATGGTCGCCCTTGACTTTGACCTTCGGGCCTTTTCATGGGTGGTTCTTCACACCAAGGCCTACAACAGCCTGGCCTCCCGCATCCAAGTCGAGGAAGGAAAGCCCTTTCATTTCCCGGGACCTACGCTAAGAAGAATGTCGGCCGAGCAAATTTGGGATTCTCTCGTCACCCTCATGGTCAAAGACCCTCTCCGGTACAGGCAGCCGGGTCCTCCCAGTTTGCGCGACGTTTACGACGGGCGGTCCGCTTTGGAATTCATCGACCGGAAGGACGACGGGAAATACCGGCTCGTTGATTCCGAAACAGGCGAGAGCGTCCTGATTGACGGAGATGACCGGACGGCTTCCTCTTCGCAGCAAAAGATCAGCATATCCTCGGGCCAAGGCAAAAAAAAGACCAACCTTATCTTGGCCCGAGCCTCCGAACTTCCTCAACCTGCCCCCTCGGGTCATTTGCTTAGGAAATTCGGGCAATCCGAGAGACTTTTTGTCGTCGGGGCATCCAACCGGGTCGGATCCGTTCCCCAGTTAATGGAATTGATGAACGGCTTTCCCACGGAAGTTCTCACGAGTCCGGATTCCCTTCTTTTCAGAAAAGTCCGCTCCGTTTCCGATCCCCGCAAACAAGCCGAGGTAGTTTTTCTCAGTATCCTCAACCGGTTGCCGACGGAGGCCGAAAAGAAACTTTTGCTCGACCAAACTGGCTCTTCCGAAGACGACCTCTCGGATTTGATCTGGGCCTTGTTGAATACACCCGAATTTTTCTTCATCAAATAAAACTCGATCGACCGTCATTATGAAAGACCTATTCCACTCCCTCGACGAACCGAGCCGTCGGGCCTTCCTTCTGTATGCCGCGAAAACCACCTTGGGCGTAACTTTGGCTCCAAGCTTTTTGCCGGGAGCGGATGAAGCGGCAACGCCTGCCAAAGCGCCGAAAAAAGCTCCCTGTGAACGGGTGATCTTTCTTTACATGAGAGGAGGAATGAGCCAAATCGACACCTTCGACCCGAAGGATTCGCAAGAAATCGGAGGACCCAGCAGACCCATTGCGACCCAAAGCCCCGACCTGCAACTCTCCGACAAACTTCCCAAGCTCGCCATGCAAGGCAAGGACCTGTCCGTGGTAAGATCCATGACGACCAAGACCGGATCACACTCGGGAGCCCGCTACGTCATGCATACGGGCTATCGTCAAAGAACGGGCATCACTCATCCGCAACTCGGATCATGGGCCCAAATGTTTCTAGGGAAATCCGACCCGATCCTTCCCTCCAGCGTAGTCATTGCAAGCGGAAACCCGGGCCCCGGTTTCCTTGCCCCTGACTACAGCCCCTTGCCTATCGGCAACGCTGCCCGCGGAATCAAGGACTTGCTGCCGACCATTGACAAAGCGAAGTTGGAAAAGAGAGTCCGCCTTGCCCAAGGCTTCTCTTCCTCTTTCAGTCATTATTTTCCTCACGAGGAAGTGACTGCCTATTCCGATTTTTACGAACAAACGGTCAAATTCATGTCCGGTGACATGGCCGAACCTTTTGACATCATGCGTGAACCGGGGAACTTGCGCAACCGGTACGGAAACCACGCCTTTGGCCAAGGGGCTCTTCTTGCCAGAAGATTGGTCGAGAGAGGCGTTCGCTACGTTCAAGTCACTTCGAACCGCAGTTGGGACTCGATGCACGGAGGATCGGGAAACCTCGCTAACTTGGCAAACGAGTTGGATGGCACCGTTTCCTCCTTGATGACCGACCTCCGGGACCGAGGAATGCTCGACTCGACCATGATCGTGGTGACCAGCGAATTCGGGCGAACCCCCAAGGTCAAGGGCAACGGTGGCAGGGACCACCACCCCAACGGGTTCTCGGCTATGCTCGCCGGAGGGGGAATCAAGGGCGGAATCGCCGTGGGAGAGACCGATCGGAACGGCAGGGATCCCTTTCCCGAATTCGAACCCAAGAATTTGCACGCCACCATTGCCGAGGCACTTGGGATGACGGGAACGAAAATCAGGCG
>JAYOII010000178.1:0-2863 GCA_038118685.1 Opitutia bacterium | reverse complement strand
CCCTTCCTTCCTCGGAGGAAAACCCAAGCCAATCAAGGAAATCCTCGCCTAATCGTTCCTTACGACGGTCGGTTCCCGCTCCCAAAAGAAATAGACCGGAAACTTGATCGTTTCCAAAACGTAGCTGGATATCCCCCAGTCCGACCTCCACCAGTCATCATCTGAAAAAACCTCGTTCGGAGCACCGGCCACTTCCACCCCGATCCCACTGCCTTCGAAGATTTTTTCAAAGGCGTAAGAGGCCCTGCGGGTATGAAATTCATCGGTCACGATGATGATCCGCGTCCATCCTTTTCCCTTCCCATAGGCCAGGACGTCTTCGGCCTCGTCGAAGGTCGAGGTCGCCCCGTCTCCCAGGCTCGGGATCGTTTCCCAAGTTGCGTTCAGTTCCATCTTCCTGGCCACTTCGCGGGCAAAATCCAAGTTGCTCATTTCAAGTTTTGAAAATTCCCTGTTCGCCTTCTTCGAATCGGTCAAGTAGATCGATGGCGCATAACCGTGATTCCAAAGCCTGAGCGTTTCGGGCATCCGGGTGGTCTTGCCGCCCGAAAGGCAAACCAGGGCATTCGCCCCCTTGCTCGCCGTTTGGACGTCAAACAAGCGGGCATACCCCATCAGCAAGGGTCGACGAAAAAAAAAGACAAGGGCAAAGAAAAGAACCAGGAACGAAAACACCCAGAGCGCTTTCTTTCGCCAGTTCATTCCCGCAAGGAGAGAATGCCCTCGATTTCCACACATGCGCCCGCCGGCAAACCGGAAACTCCGAATGCACTGCGCGTACCCACCCCATGGTCCTCTCCCCAGACGTCGCGGAACAACTCGCTGCATCCATTGATCACCTGTGGATGCCGGGTAAAGTCGGGAGCTGCGTTGACCATGCCCAGAAGCTTGATCACCCGCTCCACCCGATCCAACGAACCCAAACTTTCGCGCACCGTGGCCAAGACGTTCAGCCCGACTTGGCGGGCCGCCTCTGCTCCCTCCTCCACGCTTAGGTTCTCCCCCACCTTGCCCGTGACCATCTCCCCGTCGGGCAAAAGAGGCAGGTGCCCGGAGAAGCAAGCCATTCCATCTTGCACGAACAAAGGTTTGTACAGTCCGGCAGCCTTCGGCGCAGGAGGAAGTTCGATACCCAATCTCACGAGCGATTCTTCTGCAGTCATTTCAACAAACTAAAATCCCCTGCATCTTGAGCAAGCGTCAAAAGTTCGGCCAAAAGGAAATTTCGGGTTGATTCATGCCATTATACGTCTAGCAAGATTGCTATGCCCGAATTCAAACTCTCACGCAGAAAACTCCTCGGATCGGCAACCCTTGCCGGGCTTGCCCCCGTCCTTTCATCCAAGGCAAGGGCGGCCCATCATCCGGAGAATGCAAAAGCCATCCTCAAGAAGGGCGGCGTCATGCTCTTTCAAGGGGATTCCATCACGGACGCCGGACGCGACAAGAAGGATCCCAAGCCAAACGAACAAAAATCCTTTGGAAAAGGCTACGCCTGGATGGCTGGCTCCCAGTTGCTGATCTCCAATCCCAGCCTCAAGCTCAGCTTGCATAACCGGGGAATCTCCGGAAACAAAGTTCATCAACTTGCCGCCAGATGGGACAAGGACTGCCTCGAACTCAAGCCCGACGTGCTCAGCATCCTCATCGGCGTGAACGACATATGGCATGGACTAAACGGCAGGTACGACGGAACGGTCAAAACCTACGAGGACGATTTCCACGCTTTGCTCGAAAGAACGAAAAAAGCCCTCCCCAAGGTTCAGTTGGTTATCTGCGAACCCTTCGTGCTGAAGTGCGGGGCGGTGAACGAAAAGTGGTTTCCCGAGTTCGACAAGTATCGGGCCGCCGCAAAAAAATTGGCCGAAGCCCACCATGCCGTATTCGTACCCTTCCAATCGATGTTCGATGAGGCGGTCAAATACGCCCCGCCCAAGCATTGGGCCGGAGACGGCGTACACCCGAGCCCGCACGGTTCTTCCCTGATGGCTCACTTTCTGCTCAATTCCATTCAAGTTTCCTAAAAGGGCAAGACGCCCCTCTCCGCACTTCATGAAAGCCCTTCAACTGGCCGCGCCCAAATCCTTCAGGCCCTTTGACGCCCCCGAGCCTTCCAAACCGGCTGCCGGAGAAGCCCTCATCCGCACCTCCAGAATGGGCATCTGCGGAACGGACGTCAGCTGCTATTTGGGGAAATTTCCCTTTTTCGACTACCCGCGCATCCCCGGCCACGAACTGGGCGTGGAAGTGCTCGAGGTTGGAGAAGGCGTATCCAACGTCCGGCCCGGGGATCGTTGCTCGGTCGAACCCTACTTGAATTGCGGGGAATGCCATGCCTGCTCCAAAGGTCAGGGAAACTGCTGCGAAAACCTCAAGGTCTTCGGAGTCATGATGGATGGCGGGCTGTGCG
Organism: Opitutia bacterium; assembly: GCA_038118685.1. Taxonomy (GTDB): domain Bacteria; phylum Verrucomicrobiota; class Verrucomicrobiia; order Opitutales; family Seribacteraceae; genus Seribacter. The sequence continues at coordinate 453 of JAYOII010000178.1, read as the reverse complement.
AACGTTCGATCATCCGGGCTGACAAACTTCACCCGTCCGACAAACTGAGCTTCGAACAACTCGCCTTGGTCGAGACCCTTGCCATTGGTTGCCATGCATCCGATCGGGGCAACCCGAAAACAGGAGAACATGCTTTGGTCATCGGGGCGGGGCCGATCGGTCTGGCCACGCTCGAATTCAACCGCCTGACGGGTGCAGAGGTAACCGTAATGGACATGTCCGAGGAAAGGTTGGATTTTTGCCGCCGGACTTATGGAATCGAAAACCTCGTTCCATTCAAGGGAGACGGTTCGGAACTCGAAAAATGCAGGGAAATCACCAAGGGGAACCTCTTTGACGTCGTGACCGATGCTACGGGCAACCCACGCTCGATGTCCGGTGCCCTCGAATACGTCGCGCATACCGGATCCCTTGTCTACGTCGGCATTACGACCGAGGAAGTTTCCTTCGTCC
>JAYOII010000177.1:0-6758 GCA_038118685.1 Opitutia bacterium | reverse complement strand
AGAAAGAAATTCTCACTTCCCGCCTTTGCGACCGTCCTCTTCGTCCGCTCTTCCCAAAGGGCTTTCTCAACGAAGTCCAAGTCATCGGGTATCTTCTTTCAACCGATCAGATTAACGAAGCCGACGTCCTCATGGTCAACGGTGCTTCCGCCGCTCTGATGATCTCCGACATCCCATGGGACGGCCCGGTCGGGTGCGTACGCTTGGGCGAGATCGACGGTGAATTCGTGGTCAACCCGACCAACGAGCAAATGTATGATTCCACCCTCGACTTGATCTACGTCGGGAGCGAGAAGGAAATGATGATGATCGAAGGCTCGGCCGACCAGATCCCCGAAGATCGTTTCGTCGCCGCTCTGGAGTATGCCCACGAGGCCATTCAGGACATTATCGGGGCACAGCGCCAATTGGCCGAGCTTTGCGCCAAGCAAAAGAAGGAATTCGAACTGTGCAAGGCGCCCGACGAAGTCCTTGCCCTTTGCCGCGAGATTACCGGAAGCCGTATGGACGAGGCGATCTTCGCCCCGTCTAAGCAGGAACGCCAGGAAGCAGTCGACGTCATCAAGGAAGAAGCAACCGCAGCCTGCGAAGAAAAATTCGGAGAGGAATTCGATCCCGACCACGTCAAAATGGCTTTCGAGATCATCCAGGAAGAAGTTTATCGCGACAATATTCTGCAAAAGGGCAAGCGCGCCGATGGACGCGGGCCTTCCGACTTGCGCGAAATCAGCTGTGAAACGGGCGTGGTTCCACGCGTTCACGGATCCGCCATCTTTACCCGCGGCGAAACGCAATCCCTTGTCATGACGACTTTGGGAACCAGCCGGGACGTTCAGGAATTGGACGGTTTGACCGGCGGGGCGACCGCAAAATCCTTCATCCTGCATTACAACTTCCCTCCTTTCTCGGTTGGCGAAGCAGGCAGGTTCGGATTCACCAGCCGTCGGGAAATTGGTCACGGCGCCCTCGCCGAACGTTCCGTGCTACCCGTGCTTCCGCCGGAAGACGACTTCCCTTATGCCATTCGATTGGTCTCCGAGATCATGTCGTCGAACGGGTCGACCTCCATGGCCAGCGTTTGCGGCGGTTCGCTCGCCCTCATGGATGCAGGCGTTCCCTTGTCCCAACACGTAGCGGGAATCTCGACCGGACTGGTTACTGAGATGGATGACGATGGAAACATTGCCAAGCACGTCGTCCTGACGGATATCATCGGAGCGGAAGATCATTTCGGAGACATGGACTTCAAAGTCTGCGGAACGCGTGACGGTGTAACCGGCTTCCAACTCGACCTGAAAATCCAAGGCTTGCCTTTTGACATTGCAAGGGAAGCAGTCAAGCAAGTGACCGAGGCCCGCATGAAGATTCTCGATGCCATGGACGCTGGGATTTCAACGCACCGCAAGCAATTGCGCGAACATGCGCCCCGAATCGAAATGGTACAGATTGATCCGGAAAAGATCGGAGCTCTCATCGGTCCGGGAGGAAAGAATATCCGCCGGATTACTGAAGTAACGGGTGCCAACATTGACATCGACGAAGACAACAGCGGAAAAGTCCGTGTCTACGCCAACAATTCGGAAGCCATGGAACGGGCTCTTTCCGAAATTGATCTGGTTACGGGCGAAATCGAAGCCGGAAAGACCTATCGCGGGATTGTTCGCGGAGTCAAGGAATTCGGAGCTTTCGTCGAGTGTCTGCCGGGCAAGGAAGGACTTTGTCACATTTCCGAACTGGCTGATTTCCGGGTCAACAAGACCGAGGACATCTGCAAGCTTGGCGACGAGATCATCGTCAAGTGCATCGGAATCGACGACAAGGGCCGCGTTAAGTTAAGCCGCCGCGCAGCCATGGAAGAAGCATCCGAATCCGACAAGGATGAGTCTGCAGACGAGCAATCGAGCGCCCAACCTGCAAGCGAAGATTCCGCCGGTGACGAAGGCCAAGCTCAAGCCGCCGCCGAAGAAACGGGAGAAGAATCTCCCGCCGAAGAATCGAATGATTCGGAAGCCGAAGACAGGGAAAATTCCTGAATATCGGTTGCCTCGGACGCAACGAATTACTATAAAAAGGGGAGGAAGCCGTTGGCCTCCTCCCCTTTTTCTTATCTGATGACCTCCGAAAAACCACTGGTCTTGGCGACCAACGACGACGGAATCGATTCCGAATTCCTTCATGTCCTCGTGAGCGAATTGGTCAAGAGCTTCGAAGTCGTCACCTGCGCCCCGGACGGGGAAAGAAGCTGGATCGGACATGCCATTTCCCGCCATGCCAAACTCGTCCCCAAAAAAATCGAAGGCTTTCCTTCCTTGGCCTATTCCTTGAACGGTACTCCGGCGGACTGCGTGAACTTGGCCTGCGGCCATTTGCTCGGACGGGAACCGGACTTGGTCGTCAGTGGCATCAACTTGGGCTACAACATCACGCTTCCGATGATCTTGTCTTCCGGTACGGTGGGAGCCGCCTTGGAAGGATCGCTGTTGGGTTTCCGGGCAATGGCGGCAAGCATGGCTTTGCCCGTTGATCAATTCGAGGAAATCAGGGAAAACAAGGGGATGGTTCCGGGGAAAATCGCCAAAGCCTTGAAAAACAGCGCGAAGGCATGCGCAAAATACGCCCTTCAAATGATCGAAACTCCCGTTCCATCCGGTTTGGGCGTGCATAACCTCAATTTCCCGGAGAACTATGATGGGAAAAAAGACCCTCTTCTTACTTTTGCCAATTCCCTGAAGCTCGGGTGTTTGTTCGAAAAGACGGAGGGAAAGAAACATCACCAGTTGGTTTATCGTCCCGAATGGCTGGACGAGGCGAAGATTGAAGTCGGATCGGACTTGTGGGCCTTGCAAGAGGGTTTGGCAAGCGTATCCCGGCTCGATTTCTCCGAGCTTTCGGGCAAGAAGTATCTTGAACCTTGATGGGCGCGGCTCCTTGAGCTAGGTATTCGATCACGCGATGTTGCACAAACTTTTCCAGTGGTGGTACTTGAAAACCCGTTCCTCTTATGGACAAACCTCCAAAAAAATCGACAACCGCTCCCGGGAGAGGGATTTGATCCATTATTTCCACGATTTTGGTGATGACGGACGAAATACCAGACGATCCTATTGGCTTTACCGCAGGGTATTCAAACTTCTGTTCTGGGTCATCATTTTGGCGGGTGCGAGCTGGTTTGCCTACGAAAGTTATCACGGATTGATAATTTACGACAGTTGAGCTTCATTTGGCTTGATCGATCGGGTGGAAAAAGTTATAAACATCCCCTTTTTCCCAAAATATCATGAAGAAGACGCACAAAGGTATCGCCAAGCGGTTCAAGGTTACCGGCACAGGCAAGGTCAAGTTTCGCAAGCCCGGCCAAAGACACTTGCGACGCAAGCGTACGACCAAACAGGTTCGAGCAGGCAAACAGGATCAAGTCCTCGCTGAGGGCATGGCACGTCGCGTAATCAGGGCAATCACATAACTCACAACATTTTACAGACCCAAAGGAGAACCCGTCATGCCAAGAGCACGCAACGTACCAGCAACCCGTAAACGTCGTAAGAAAGTCCTCAAGAAAGCAAGAGGATATTTCGGAAACAAGTCGCGCCTCTTCCGTTACGCCAAGGATGCGGTTGAGCGTGGTGAATCCTACGCCTATTCCCATCGCCGCAAGCGCAAATCGGAGTTTCGTCAGCTTTGGATAGTCCGAATCAATGCCGCATGCCGTGCCGAAGGAATCCGCTACGGCGAGTTCATGCATGGACTGAACAAGGCCGGCATCGAGTTGAACCGTAAGGTCATCTCCGAGCTTGCCATCCACGAGCCTGATTCCTTCAAGGAACTGGTAGGCAAGGCAAAAGCCGCAATCGAGGCCTAAGGGCCCGATTTTTTTTTACCGGCGTGGAGAACGATCTCCAAGCCATTGTCACCCAAGCGGAGGCAAGCCTTCGATCCGTTCACTCACGATCGGATTGGGAACAAGCCAAAGCATCCGTACTTGGCCCGAACGGAAGCCTGACGCAAGCGGCCAAAGGAATAGGCAAACTTCCCAAAGAGGAAAAACCGGCCTTTGGCCAAGCTCTCAACCGAGCCAAGAAACAAGCCGAGCAGCTCTTTGCCGATGCCCTGTCCGTCTTGGAGGAAAAGGCGGACCTCGAATCCCTCGGTGAAAAGGTCGACCCCACCCTGCCCGCGAATTCGGGATTGAACGGTGGTACCCATCCGCTCACCAATACCCGGCGCAAGATCGTTTCGATCTTTCGCAAGATCGGTTTTACGGTGGCCGAAGCCACTGAGGTAGAGACCGAATGGTTCTGTTTCGATGCCCTGAACACTCCCGAGGATCATCCCGCCCGCGACGCTCAGGACACCCTTTTCTTTCCCCCCGACTCCCAATGGTCCAACGTTTCCCGAAAGGGTCGGGAATCCCATGTCTTGCGCACCCACACCTCGTCCGTACAAATCCGGAGCCTGCTGAGGGAATCCCCACCCCTGCGGATCATCGCCCCGGGCAGGTGCTTCCGCCGGGATACGGTAGACGCAACCCATTCGGCCAACTTCCATCAGACCGAGGGTCTTTACGTCGACCGAAAGGTCACGGTCAAGGATCTCAAGGGAGTGCTCGACTACTTTCTCAAGGAATTGTTCGGAGACAAGTTGGAGACCCGTCTGAGGCCAAGCTTCTTCCCCTTCACCGAGCCAAGTTTCGAGGTTGACCTCAAAGGGCCCAACTTAGGCAAGCTAAGCGACAAATGGATCGAGATCATGGGTTGCGGAATGGTTGACCCCCGCGTCTTCAGCTTGGTTGATCTGGATCCAGAGGAATGGACCGGGTTTGCCTTTGGCTTGGGAATCGAGCGGGTCGCCATGATCCTACATGGGATCGATGACATCAGACACTTTTACCAAAATGACCAGAGATTCCTGCGTCAGTTTGCCAGCGGGACATGAAGGTAAGCGTAGAATGGTTGAGGGAATACGTCGATTTGCCCGACTGCGCGGAAGAGTTGGTCGACGTTCTGCCGATGCTCGGAATCGAGGTCGAGGAGGGCGAGGAAGATTCCGGACCCACCCTTGAAAACGTCGTCGTCGGAGAGGTTTTGAGCAAAGACCCCCATCCCGAGGCCGACCGATTGAGCGTTTGTACGGTCGAAGTCGGTGCGAACGAACCTGCTACCATCGTATGCGGAGCGACCAATTTCTCTCCCGGGGACCGTGTGCCGGTCGCTCTGCCCGGTGCCAAACTTCCCGGCGGTTTCAAAATCAAGAAATCGAAACTCCGGGGCGTTGCATCCGAAGGAATGATGTGCAGCGCCAAGGAGCTTGAATTGGGCGACGACGAATCAGGACTTTTCCTGCTCCCGGACTCACCGGAAATTGGAACGCCCGTCGATCAACTCTTCTCTCAAGACAAGACCCTTGAGCTCGAAGTAACCGCCAATCGCGGGGATTGCCTGAGTCACATCGGGGTAGCCCGGGAACTGGCTGCCTACTACGAAAAGGAATTGAAAACACCCGAGGTTTCGCTCGTTGCGGGAGAAGTCGAGAAGCCCAGTGCGGGTGGACTGGTAGAGCATTTGTCCTTGGAGACTGAAAACTGCCCATACTACAAGCTCTATTCGATCAAGGGGGTCAAGATCGGCCCGAGCCCGGATTGGCTCAAAAGAAGATTGGAGTCCGTGGGGTTACGGGCGATCAACAACGTGGTGGACGTTACGAATTTCGTGTTGCTTGAGACCGGGCAACCCTTGCATGCCTTCGACGCCTCCAAAATAAAGGGGCGCGCCATCCGCGTACGCCAGGCCGAGGAAAACGAAGAGATTACTACACTGGACGAAGTCAAGCGAACGCTTGACCCTGAAATGATGGTGATCGCGGACGCCGAGCGAGCGCTCGTGGTCGCCGGAGTCATGGGAAGCGTGGATGCGGAAGTCGATGATACGACAGTGGACATAGTGTTGGAATCGGCTTGGTTCCAACCGGGCAACGTCCGGGCAACCTCCCGGAAATTGGGCCTTCACTCGGACAGTTCCCAAAGGTTTTCCCGAAACGTCGATCCGGAAGGCCTGGGCTATGCGGGCGAGCGGGCGGTTTCGCTTATTTTGGAACTTGCCGGAGGCGAACTCATACCGGAATGCGTCTCGGTGGGTTCATCCCCCCGAGGAGAACGTTCGATTGAGATTCCAAAAAGTTTCGTTGAAAAGACCTGCGGATTCGAAGTGGATGAATTGGAATTGAGCAAATCTTGGGAACGGCTTGGTTTTTCCGTTGCAGGCCATGACCCTTGGACCGTCACGATTCCTTCCTTCCGTTGGGAAGTCGACCGGCCGATCGATTTGGTCGAAGAATTCCTGCGTATCCATGGAACAAACGAGCTTTCGGACTCGGGTCTGTCCAGCCCGGCCCTCTTGCGGGAGAACGATCCCGGTTACGACTTTTGCAACAAAGCCATCGACAACTTGGTTGGACAAGGCTTTCAGGAAACCTGCAATTACAGCCTTCGTTCCTCGGAGGAAACGTCTTCTTGGCTCCCACAGTTGGAGAGCGAAAAGATCGCGCTCGCCAACCCCTTGACCTCCGACCACACGCACGTCCGGCCCTCCCTGCTTCCCGGATTGGCCGACGTCCTTGCCCACAATCAGAAAAACCTCAATGATTTGCAGGGAGTCTTTGAAACCGGACGAGTCTTCCGTCCGGGACCGAGAGGAAACCTCGAATGCATAAGCGTGGCCTTTGCCACCCTCGCTCAACCGGATTCCAGGCAATGGAAAAAAGGC
>JAYOII010000176.1:0-6788 GCA_038118685.1 Opitutia bacterium | reverse complement strand
TCCATGCGACCGGCAAAATTCTCATCCAAATCATCGAAAATCTTGGAGGTTTCCAACAACCGACCCTCGACTGAGGACAACCCCTTGACCGTTTCCCGCGAACGTGACTTCCAAGCCTCCTCCACGGCCTCCATGTTTGTCTGCAACCTGACCACGCTGGGATCGGAGTTGCCCTTCACGGCGGAAACCTGAGAAAGATTTCCGCCAATCGCTTCCTTGCCCTCGGCAAGGAAAGTTCCGCTTTGCTCCTTCTGCAACCCATTTATGCGAAGCTTCAATTGCTTGATGCCATCGGAAACGGACCGGGATAGTTCCTCCGCTGTCATGGCTTCTTGTTGGGGTTCCTGACCAAGCTGACTGAAGGCAAGAGAAACAACCCCGAGCAAGAACAAGGGGACGCCCATCCAACCTTGTCTGCAGACGGAAAGACAAGTAGATTTCATCAAAATTATCATGTAAACCGATCCACCGAAAGCAAGAACGGATTTCCGATATAATTTTAAGGTATTTTGGCCATTTCCATTACTCGGCCAAAGGAAATTCGCACATCTTGGGCGAACCACTTCGGACATTTTTGAGGGCACCTTAACTCATTCATCCCAAGATGGTGCCCGGGGGGGGACTCGAACCCCCACGCCTTTCGACACCAGATCCTAAATCTGGCGCGTCTACCAATTCCGCCACCCGGGCACAAGGAGATCAGAAATGAAGGAATCAAATGCCGAGGACAAGATTATTCCGAAACCGACGGAATCTCCGAGCCCGTCAAAATGCGTTTCCAATTTGACCTTGCCAAAGGCCGAAGACAATGGAAACAACGGCGAAAACGATCAGGACTAGTTTCAACAAGCGGATATCCGACAATTTGGTCCAAGGATCATGAACAGGCTCGTCGTCGGAGAAGGAAGGTCGTGGATTGAATACGACCTCGCGGATCCAACCGAAATAATAATAGATCGATATCACCACGCCAATGACCATGGCGGTGAGGGAAAGGTACAACTTAGCTTCGAAGGCGACGGTCATGAGCAAAAGCTTGGCGATAAAACCGGCGAAAGGGGGGATTCCGGCCAAAGAAGCAATTCCGCAGACAAGCACGAATCCCATCCATGGATGCTTTTGGGCCAAGTTTTCGTAGTGACTGAATTCATGCTCCGTCTCGTCCTGCAAATCAGCCAAGCCCATAACGCCGAAAACACAAAAGGAAGCAAAAAGGTAAACGAACATGTAGAAGAAGAGCACCCAAACGGCATCATTGTCGTTCCCGTTGAAAGCATCCGTCATGGAAGCCATGACGGCAACAAGCAGGTACCCGGCGTGGGCGACGCCTGATAGCCCGAGCATTCGCTTGAGGTTACGTTGGGCACAGGCCGCAAGGTTACCGAAAAAGATGGTGAAGGTGGCCACGAAACCAAGCAACGGAAGGAGAAACTCCGCCATCCCCTCGAATGGGCCGTTCACCAAGTTCAACAGGACGAAAAAGCCGGCCGCCTTCGAGGAAACGGCCAAAAAAGCGGTAATGGGCATAGGAGAACCATGATAAACGTCGGGAACCCAAATCTGAAAAGGAGCCGCCCCAACCTTGAAGGCAATGCCCGCAATAATCAGAACAACACCCGCCCGAAGCAAAAGATTGTCTGGATTTTCATCCATCAAATTACCCAAGTATTGAAAGGCCAGAGGATCCATGCTCTCGTAACCGGGATAACTTGCCCCCCACGCCTCGGGGTTGGCTCCGACACCATAGAGAAGAACGATTCCCAAGAGGAGAAGAGACGAGCTCAAGGCCCCGAACAAGAGATATTTGATCCCGGCCTCGAGTGACTTGGATTCATTGCGATTGTAAGCGACGAGAACGTAAAAGCAGATGGCGACTGTTTCCAAGGCCACGAACAACATGAGAAAGTGGCTGCTTTGGCAAAGAAGCATCAGACCCGCGGTGGCGAGCATCGTCAGGTGATGAAACTCCCCTGAAGCCAAACGGTTTTTGCACAAGTAGCGGTGAGCAAGGATGGAAACAAGCAGCGAAGAAAGAAGGAAAAAGCTTCTCATGACGTCCGATTGCAAGGACTGCTCGATCATACCACTGAAGTAGGAATTCGACGAGTTTTCCGAAACGTATGAAATCAAATGAGCGACCAACAATACCGCTTGAAAAGCAATGGCGAACAAACCGGTTCTGCCCGAGAATTTGTCTTTGCCGAAGAGATCCATTACCAAGATGGTCATGGCAGCCAAAGCCAAAGCGATCTCAGGACCGATGGCCGTCCAATCATTGGAACTATAAAACGTAACGAAGGCTTCCATCTCAGGGATCGGTAGGTGGACTCAAGGGTTTGACAACCGGCACTCCTCCTTCATCAGGTGGGGTTCGGTTGGAATCTTCACCCCCCGGCTCAACCAAGCAACAGGCAGGCGTAAATTGAGAAAGACCAAGGTAATCGACGCGTTCGTAACGGGGACCGATTTCCGTGTTGATCCGGTCGGAAATCCCCCTGGGCCATAGCCCAATGAAAAGCAAGGCCGCAAGAATCAAGCCGGCCGGCAAAATCTCGCCAAGCTCAAGATCACGAATCGGGGTTTTGCTCTCCCGCTCGGAAAGCGACTCGCTCGGAGATCCAAAAAAGATTCGGGCGACAGCACGCAGGCCGAAGATAGCGGAAATGATTATGCCCAAGGCGGCCAATCCGAGGAAAAAGCGGTGCTCGGGGTTGTGTCCGAGGGAAAGAAAAACCCCGAACTCACCCCAAAAATTACCGAAACCCGGCAGACCAATGGTAGCGAGGGAAGCGGCCACGAAAAAACAGGCCAAAACGGGGGTCTTGCCTGCCAATCCGCCCATTTCGTTCATTTCGAAAGTTCCGCTTCGCCGATAGATGAAAGTGGAAAGCAAAAACATTAGGGAAACGGACAAGCCATGAGCAACCATAAGCATGACCGCCGAACCCGATCCGAGCGAAGAAATGGTTGCGATACCAAGAAAACAATACCCCATGTGCATGACCGAACCGTAGCCGACCATACTTTTGAGGTTGTTTTGGGCAATCGTAACCATCCCGACGAAAAGAACGTTGCCCAAAGCCAACCACATGAGCCATGGACTCCATTCCAAAGCTCCTGCGGGCAAAAGCGGTACCGCTATTTGCACCAAACCGTAAAGCCCGAACTTCTTGAGTACGCCGGCATGAAGCATCGAGACGGAGGTGGGAGCGGCCTCGTATCCCCGTGCGGCCCAAGTGTGGAAAGGGAAAAGAGCAACCAGAATGCCTAGACCAAGAAGCAGGAGACCAAAGATCTTGGCCTCGGTTGATTCAAGGAGTCCGGCTTCGAGCAAAGCCTTCGAAAGCGTTGGGAAATCGAATTTTTCCGCGTCGACCATAACGTTGAGGGCGACTAATCCACCGAGAGAAACCAAAGCTCCCAAAGTCAGATAAATCGTAATCTCCAAAGCAACGCTCCGCCTGTCCCGGCCACCCCACAAGCCTATCATTATGAAAGTCGGAATGAGGGCAAATTCATGGAAAAGGTAATAAAAGAACAGATCGACACTGGCAAAAAGTCCCATCAAACCGGATTGCATGAAACAGAGCAAGGCAAGGTAAAGCTTGATCCTTTCGGCTCCCGAGCCAATGGCAGCCAAGCCCGCGGCAAATCCGACTATGCCCGCCATGGCGAAGAGCGGGGAAGATACCCCGTTTAGCCCAAGGTGAAAAGTGATGCCAAGTTCCTGAAGCCCCATTTCCTCGTAGAGAAACTCAAAGGAATAGCCATCAGTCGCCCCGTCGAAGTTTATGAAAAGCACGATCCCCGCAAGGCAGGGAAAACCAAGTCCGAGGAAAGCGAGTTGCTTGGCCCATTCATCCTTGTCGATCAGTCCCGAAAACAAAAGAACCGACACCAAGGCAGGAACCACGATGGAAGCGAGAAGAAGAATTTGATCAAGGTTCATTACTCAATCCTCCTTACTTTCCGAAAAGTCCCGCGGCATAGGCGAGAAAGCCCAAGGTTCCGAAAATGAACCAAAAGGCATAGGCGTGGATTTTACCGACGTAACAGGCTTTGCCCAACAATGCAAAAAGGCCCGTCACCCCTGCCGAACCACGGACCATCAGGCCGGATACGAAAAGCATCTCCATGACCTCGATGAACCGGGCGAAGGGATCCTGAATGCGCCTGACGTAAAAATCGTAAACGTCGTCAAAGAAAAGCTTGCTCCGGCAAAGGGCGAAAAAGGCGGGAGCCTTATCGGCCAGAGGATCGGAATTTCCGACTTTTCCATACAAATTCTTGGCCCCGATAAGGCCGACTATCCAAGCAAAGGTCCCCAATACGATCATCCAAAGGTGGTTGTCCATCTCCGCCACTTCAGTGAGGTCCGGAACCACCGAACCCACGATGGCATCAGGAAAGATGGCGTGGTAACCACCGATGACCGACAGGACGGCAAGAACGACCAGAGGGGCGGTCATGAGAGAGGAATTTTCATGGGCCTGCTTGGCGTACTTTGAACGGGACTCTCCCTCGAAGGCAATGAAGTAGAGCCTGAACATATAGAAAGAGGTAAGGATAGCTCCGGCGTAAAGCAAAACGAAGACCGGAACATTGAGGTTGTAGGCACTCAGCAAGATCGCGTCTTTGCTGAAGTAACCGGAAAGAAAACAAACTCCGGAAATGGCAAGCACTCCGACAAGAAAGGTGTAGGCGGTAATGGGCATCTTCTTGCGCAAGCCACCGTAATTGAAAATGTCCTGCTCGTGATGACAGGCATGAATGACAGAGCCCGAACCAAGAAACATGAGGGCCTTGAAAAACGCGTGAGTCATGAGATGAAACATGGCCAATCCGGGCATTCCCAGCCCAAAGGCCGCGGCCATGTATCCAAGCTGAGACAAAGTCGAGTAAGCCAAGATTTTCTTGATGTCCCTTTGGACCAATGCGCAAAAACCCGCATACAGACCCATTCCCGCCCCAAGAAGAGCGATCAGAGAAAGCGCGTGGTCAGTAAAAAGAAATTCGATGCGCACAAGAAGGAAGATCCCCGCCGCAACCATGGTGGCCGCATGGATCAAGGCGGACACGGGCGTCGGGCCGGCCATGGCGTCGGGCAACCAGACATGCAAGGGGAATTGGGCGGACTTCCCGATGAAGCCACAGGCCAAAGCCAGACAAAGGGCCGTGGTCACGGGAGTAAGAATTTGGCTCTGGGGATTTTCCTGGTTCCAGGCGAAGAGGTTGTTGAGCTGATTCTCGATTTCGACCAAATTGACCGTGTCGAAGGCCCAATAGGTCAGAACGATTCCGATAAGGAAACCGAAATCACCGATCCGGTTCACGATAAAAGCCTTCTTGGAAGCCTGCGCCGCCTCGTCGGTGGAGTAATAGTGGGCAATAAGCAAGTATGAACTGAAACCAACCAATTCCCAAAAGACGAAAATCATGATCAAGTTGTCCGCCAAAGTGATACCCAGCATCGAGAACATGAAAATGGAAAGCCCCCCGAAATAACGGGCCTTGGCCTCATCATCGGCCATGTAGCCCAAGCTGAAGACATGGATGAGAAAACCCACGAAGGATACCACGAAGAGAAGAAGACGGGCGGAGCCATCGACAAGAAAACCAAAGCGCAGTTCCCAATCCGACATCCTTATCCAAGTTGCCTCCCAGGCAAAAGTCTCACCTTCACCGGCAAAAATCAGAAAAAGAGAAAAGGCAAGGATTCCACCCGCCGTCGCAACGGAAAGCAAGGCGGCCACGTTTCCTTGTTTGCGCAGGAAAAGCAAGGTTACGCACGCCGAAAGAAGAGGCAAAAGAAGAACACTGAATGCTACCGTTTCCATTTCGTCAGTTTCCGAGAAGACCCATGTCCTCGGTGAAAATACTTTTTCTCCTCTTGTACAAGGCGACAAGCAGAGCCAATCCGACCGCAACTTCCGCGGCCGCCACCGTCATGATGAAAAAGACGAATATGCTTCCGTCCAAGTTCGCGCCTGCCCTGGAAAAAGCGACCAACGCGACGTTGATACCGTTGAGCATCAATTCCAGAGACATCAGAACGAGCAAGACGTTGCGGCGAATGACAACGCCCAGAAAACCCACCCCGAAAAGCAGGAACGCCAAAACCAAAAAATGATGGGGAGTGATCGCGTTCATTGATTCAAACCACTCTCCTCTCCCTTGGATTTCTTGCTCAGAATGATTACTCCGACCATAGCGGCAAGAAGAAGAAAACCGGCGACCTGAAGAGGAAGCATGTATTTGGCAAGAAGGCCGAAGCCAAAAGCCTTGACCGATGGTGAGAAGACCAAGCTGCTTCCATTGGCGGCCGTTTCGTCCCGAATCTCAGGCCATGCGAAAGCTGCGGACTCCCCGCACGAATCACAATCATCAGCCGAACAATCTGAAGATTCCATGCTTCCAAGCCCGAGATCAAGCAGGAGTACCAACAACAAACCAACCGAAATCAACCCGGCTACTCCGGAAACAAACTTCATCCTCGATGCCTTGGCGCCCTCGGGACCGACGTCGAGCAGCATGATGATAAACAAAAAGAGAACCATCACCGCGCCCGCATAGACCAGAACTTGCAGGATGGCCAAGAAAAAGGCATCGAGAAGAACGAAAAGGGAGGCTACGCCAACCAGCGATACGATCATGAAAAGGGCGGCCGATACGGGATGACGGGAAAGAACCATAAGCAAGCCTCCGCCGACCGAAAGGGCGGCGAACAAATAGAACAGCAAATCAGGTCCGCTCATGCGGCCCAAACTCCCTTAAGAGCAATCCCGGAG
>JAYOII010000175.1:0-6811 GCA_038118685.1 Opitutia bacterium | reverse complement strand
GTCCTGGGTTTATCTCAAGGACGACCGCAATGGTACTGGAATTATCGGAGGAGTCGTTCCTCTCGATGCAGAGGCATCGACTGATTTTCTTGTCCGGGCCTTTGATGCGGACGGAGGATACGCGGACTTGAACGTCAGTTGTAGCATTTCGGACAACAATCGGTCCGCAGGAACCCCGGATCAATTTCCCGGCTTTTCGGGATCCATTGAATTGGGATCAAACGTCATCTTGTCGGATGTCGGCGTATGGGGGTCTGGCAACTATCTTGTCTGCGGGAAGTTCACCGATACTCTTTCGGTTGGCTCTTTGGGCGCCGTATCCACTTCCGGGTACGATGGCTTTGCCCTGAAGGTCGATTCACAAGGAAAGGCGGAAGATCTCCTTCATTTGGCTTCCGATGGAGGCGTTACCCCGGTTGCGTCCGTCAAGGACGATGATGGAACCATTCACCTGACGGGTTACTTTGCGGGCAAGCTCTCGGTTGGCTATATGGAAATCGAGAGCTCGGGCCAAAGCGACGTCTTCGTTGTGAGTTGGAGCAAGGAGGGGAATTTGCTCAACTTGCAAAGCTTCGGAGGCGGTGGAGACGAAAGGCCTACTTGCGCTTTAATTGTCGATGGAGCCCTCGTTGTCGGCGGGCATTTCAGTGATTCTTTCCGGTGCGGGCAATTAGCCCGGCAGTCGTCCGGGGGGACGGACGGTTTCGTCCTGTCCCTCGACATGCTTGATTTTCAACAGGTCAATTGGTTTTTGCCCTTGGTTGGCTCATCCGATGATTTTGTCAGAGACTTGGAGGTTTCCCAAGATGGTTCTCTTTACCTTGGAGGGAGTTTCGCCGGTTCCGCATCGATGGGGGGCGTCGGTCTTGTTTCCCAAGGCTTGTCCGATGCTTTCGTCGGTAAATTGACGATGGCCGGGCAGCTTGAGTTTCTCCGTTCGGGTGGTGGGGTAGGTAGAGACGAAGTTCGTTTCCTCGGCTCGGCGCGAAACGGCAATTTGATCCTAGGCGGCACCTTTTCCGAGCAATTTCAATGGGACAGTCAAAAACTGGTTGCCCAAGGTGCCGAGGATGTTTTTCTAGGTGCTCTGTCCGCCTCGGGCAATTGTCTTTCCCTTGCCGGGTTGGGGGGAAGTGGCACCGAGCAGATAAGGGGGCTTGTCGTCACCGCAGACAGGGTTTTGGTCCTCGGTTCTTTCAATGGAAGCATGGACCTTGGGGAGGAGAAACCGTTTCTGTCCCGTGGCGGCATGGATTCCTTTGTCTCATTTTACGATCATGACTTGAAATCGCTCAGTCCAGGAATCCGTTTTGGAGACGAAGGAGACGACGTTCTGCTAGGCGGCGCAAGTGTCTTTGGCGACAACTACCTTCTTGCCGGATTGTCCAAAGGAAAGCTCGGTCAAAACCTTGGTTACGATCTATCGAGTAACGGCGAAAGCCTCGTGACTTTTCTTTCGGTATACGGTTCGGCGGAGTTTTCAGCCAAGGTCTGGCCCGAACCACCCGCCTCGGTGCAGGAGGCAAGCTATTTCGAGTATTGGTTCAATACGGGGCCTTGGCCTGCCGATGCGGATTTGGATCTTACCGTGAAGGTTTTGCCCAGTTACCTGCGCGCGAGTTTGAGCCTCGATGGTAGCGGTGTGGTTTGGGGAATGGTTCCTGGAAATCTTTTCGGAGTCACGGACTCTTTCTCCGTCGATTTGTCGGTAGACTCCAAGCTGTACGGCAAGGTGGACGTCGCCTTCGCTCCTTCCGTTCTTCCATCGGGTGAAACCTTCCGCTTGGTATCCGACGGCACGAGTAACTCCATTGCTCAATTCGAGACTTTCTCGACTATCGTCCGAATAACCGGCTCCCGTCCACAAGACGTCATCGTTTATCCGGAAACTCTTCCATCATGGATGACGGGTACTCGCCTGGATGCTTCCAGTTACCTGCTTGAAGGTACGCCCGAAAGGGGGCACTCGGGTTCGAATCCTGTCATTCTGAGAGCACGCTCGGAACGTTTTGAGGGATCGTTCTCGTTGAATTTATCGGTGCAGTCACCAATCGGGGATTCATCCGCCGAGACGGAGTTCGGCAGTTGGAGCGAAACCTGGTTTGGCTCATTGATTCTGTTCGAAAACTCTTGGGCTTACCACAAAGACTTGGGTTGGATTTACGTGGAATCGAACAAGAACGGAGGAGATCTTTGGTTTTGGACCGAAAAATGGGGATGGACATGGAGCAGTCAGGATCATTGGAACTCACGATCGGGAGAGGGTTTTCTTTATTCTTACAAAACCGGAACCTGGCTTTACTTCAAAAAGGACCTGAATGGAAGTTCGGACTTGGTGTTCCTTTACGAAACGGGCGAGTGGGATTACTACTCAAACCGCTGATGCTTTTCGTCTTTGAGGCTGCGGAGCGCTCTCAAGGCTAGGCGATAAGAGATGCTCCGCATTCGGTGTCCAACTTGAGAAACTCCTCGATTTCCGACATGATTCGAGTCTCATCCAAACCGTGTTTCTGCCTCAAGGACGAAACGGAGTTTCCATGCTCGATAAACTTGTCGGGCCAGCCGAACCTTTTGAAGGGTATCGATACATCCTGTTGCTGAAGGATTTCAAGGATTGCGGAGCCAAAGCCACCTGCCAAGACGTTGTCTTCCAGGGTAATCATGAAATCATGGGTGCGGGCATGCGAAAGCAAGAGCTTTTCGTCCAAGGGTTTTACGAATCGGGCATTGGTTACGGTGACGCTCAATCCATGCTTTGAATAAAGTTGTTCGGCCATTCTTTCCGCGATTGAAACAAAGTCGCCCAAAGCCCAAATTGCGCAACATTGTCCTTCCCGCAAGACTTCCGCTTTTCCGATCGGAAGCGCTTCGGGTTTGTCTTTGCGCTCCACGCCCACGGCCGACCCTCGGGGATATCGCACGAAAGACGGCAGACCGCTTTCGATTCCAGTAGCCATCATGTCTTGCAATTCGTCCTCGTCTTTCGGTTGCATCACAATCGCATTCGGGATGCAACGGAGGTAGGAAAGGTCGAACAAGCCATGATGAGTGGGGCCGTCATTGGGAGAAAGTCCGGCCCGGTCCAAACAAAAGGTAACAGGGAGTTTTTGGAGGCAAACATCGTGGATGATCGGATCGTAGGCACGCTGAAGGAAGGTAGAGTAGATCGCACAGACTGGGAGCATTCCCCCGGTTGCCATTCCTGCCGCCATCAGGACGGCGTGTTCTTCCGCAATGCCCACGTCGAAGAAGCGGTCGGGTATTTCCTTTTGCAGGAAATCCAAGCCTGTTCCGCTTGGCATGGCTGCGGTAATACCGACGATTTTCGAGTTGGCGATTGCCATCTTGGAGAGGCATTCCCCGAACACGTCTTGATATTTCGGCGGGGATCCGGGCTTGGCTTTCGGGGAAGCTCCTGTTTTGAGATCGAAGGGCCCGGATCCATGCCACTTTTCGGGTTCCTCCAAAGCGATGGGGAAACCTTTTCCTTTTTGGGTAAGCAGGTGGAGTACGATAGGTTCGTCGGATGTCTTGGCGAACTCAAAGAACCCGGTCATGGCATTTACGTCGTGTCCGTCGATTGGTCCGACGTAGCGAATGCCCAGTTTTTCGAAAATACTCGAGGGAGCCAATAATTCCTTGGTGTCCCTTTTGGCTTTGGACAAGAACTTTTTAAAGGAATCTCCGCCGGGGATGAGGGAGAGAAACTTACCGGCGTCCTTGTGGAGCCTGCTGTAAACAGGGTTGGTAATGAGTTCGTTGAAATATTTGGAGAAGGCTCCGACGTTCTTTGCGATGGACCATTCGTTGTCGTTCAAAACGAGAATGAACTTTTTGGTCGAGCAGGCGATGTTGTTCAGGGCCTCGAGCGTGATTCCACAAGTGAAAGCGGCATCTCCGGCAATGGCGACCACATGTTCGTTTCCTCCTTCGAGGTCACGGGCCATGCATCTGCCCAAGGCTGCGGACAGGGCGGTTCCGGCGTGTCCGGCTCCAAAGGCATCATGCTGACTTTCTTCCCTCGAAATGAATCCGCTCAAGCCTTCGGATTGCCGGATTTTGTCAAAGCGCTCGTCGTTCCTGCCGGTCAGGAGTTTGTGAACGTATCCTTGGTGGGAAACGTCCCAAAAAAAGGAATCCTTAGGTGTGTCGAATACGAGATGAAGGGCTATGGTCAGTTCGACCACTCCAAGGTTTGGCCCCACGTGCCCTCCGTTTTCGGAGGTCGTTTCGATGATACGATTTCTGATCTCACCGCAAAGCTGCTCAATCTGTTCTTCATTCAATTCCTTCAAGTCGGAAGGACACGAAATGCAAGGCAATATTTCGGTTTGATTCATTCTTCTGCTTGAGTGAAATTCCGTAGTTCGAGTTCACCGTCTTGGTTGGTGACTTCTTTGACTTTCATTTCGGCACGCTCGACTTTCGAGCGACAAAGTTTGAGCAAGCGGACGCCCGATTGATAGTTCTCGACCAAAGATTCAAGGGGGCTATCCCCCGTTTCCATCCGATGAACAACCTCTTCCAATTGAGAAAGAGCATCTTCGAAAGAAACTTCGGTGTCTTCTTTCATTCCGGTTTCGTCCGTTTTTTCCTCAGCCATCAACTTCACAATAATTTTTCGTGAAGAATTCGCAACCTCGTAAATCTTGATTGTCTCAACACAGTCGACAAAGAAAAATCCTTACGTTAGGAAGACTTCGAATGATCGAAATAACTCAAATCCAGATCCTCGTTCTTTGCGCCGCCCTTGCTCAAGTCGTCTTCGAGTTTTTTCTCAAAAAGACCAACGATCGGCACTTGTTGGAAATGAGAGAGCACCCACCTTCCGAGTCCGGTGGGCTCATGGATCGGGAAACTTGGGCCAAAGCCACTGATTACTCGTTGGCAAAAAGCAGGTTCGCATCCGTTGAGGATGCCTTTGGTTTCGTTCTCTTCGTCGGTGTTTTTCTTTATCTTTTTCCTTTTGCTTTTTCGGAATGGAAAGCCGAGGTTTCGCAGGAAGCATCTCCTTGGATTTGCTCTTTCGTGGTAACCGTATTCCTTACTGCCCTTCAAATTCCAAATCTTTTTTTCGATTGGCGAAAGCAATTTTCCCTCGAAGAAAAATTTGGTTTCAACAAGTCGACCAAGGGCCTTTGGGTGGTGGACAAGATCAAAGGGACGATCCTGGGGTTTGGCTTCTCTTTGCTTTTGCTTGCCTTCATTATATGGCTATATCGTGAGATTTCGTCCGCCTTCGAGAATACTTGGTGGGTTTGGGTTTTCGTCGTTTTTTTCGGTATCCAACTCTTGCTCATGATTCTTTGGCCCAAGTTCATCCTACCTTTGTTCAACAAGTTGTCCCCGCTTGAGGAGGGAGAACTGAGAGATCGCCTTATGGCTCTTTCCGAGAAAACCGGGTTCAAGGCGAAGGCGATCGAAGTCATTGACGGGAGCAAGCGTTCGGGGCATTCCAATGCCTATTTCACCGGATTCGGAAAATTCAGACGAATCGTCTTGTACGATACTTTGATTGAACAGATGGAGATTGAGGAAATCGAGGCAGTTCTCGCTCACGAGGTCGGTCACTACAAGTTGGGACACATACCGAAAAGACTTGCGGTATCTTTCTTTCTTGGTTTGGGCGGTTTTTTTCTGCTTTCCTACTTTTTGCAAAGTCGCTGGTTTTACGAAGGGTTTGCTTTGGACGCTTCCCTGACCGAGTCTTTTGCCCCTGCGTTGGTGATCTTTTCTCTTGCCCCGGGCTCTTTCACTTATTGGTTGAGTCCATTGAGCAACTACTTCTCCCGCAAGCATGAGTTCGAGGCCGATCATTTCGCCAAAGAAGCGGTTGGGGGTCCCGAACCTTTGACTTCGGCCTTGCGGAAGTTATATGTCGAGAACTTGTCTCATCCGCTTCCTCACCCCTTGATGACGGCCTTTCACTATTCTCATCCGACTTTGCTTGAGCGTGAAAAGGCTCTTCGTTCTGAGATTTGAACGATCGTGCGAGTTCGTTAGGTATCGGCAGGGTTCCTTAACCTCTTGTTTTCAATTTTACAAAGAAGCACATGGCAATAAATGCCAAGGACTACCCCAAAAGCATTCATTGCCAAGTCTCCTGCCGAAGGGAATCTCTGAGGGATGAAAGCCTGAATGAGTTCATTGAAAAAACCGAAACCGAGTGAGAGAAGAAAGGCTTTGCTTGCAAAAGCGGAGGCAAGCTGATTGGGCGGTCCGAGAAACCATGACCATAGCCAAGACAATCCAAAGAACAAGGGAAGATGGCTCAAGTCTTGAAGCCAAAACGGATAGTCGAACAGTTCCTCGGAGAACCGGACGATGAATTCGTTCGAGTCAAATTTCCTTAGGCTTTCGGGCTTGGGCAAGCCCGTCAAGACCTGAAGAATGATCATGTAACCGATGGGCAGAGCCACCCATGCCTTGCTCGAAGGCTTTCTGCTCCAAAATGAAATGGGACGGCTTGGAGTTGTCGTGATTGGCATGCCGAAAAGTACTTTTGCTTGAACCCAAGGGCTTACTCTTGCAAAAGATTCCTACGATGCCAATCTATGAGTTTTATTCCCCTGGTACGAGAAAGATCTATTCCTTCTTTGCCCGTTCCCCGTCCTATGCCGAAAAGACGCCCTTTTGCCCGGATGGCAAAAAGCACGCGATGAAAAAACTGCTTTCCGGGTTTTCCATTACCGGGCGTAACGCGGATGCCCCTGATCTGACGGAGACTGGTGACGGTCCTGACGATCCCTTTGCGGGAATGGACCCGAATCAGGCCGAAGGGGTAATGAAGGAACTGGAGGGAGCCATGAAT
>JAYOII010000174.1:0-6822 GCA_038118685.1 Opitutia bacterium | reverse complement strand
CAAGGAGCAAGGAGCAGGATGGCAAAAGCCAATGCCAAATCTCCCAATGGGCAATGGGTTCGTTTGAGGTCCATTTTCTACTACTTATTAATTTTTTTCCTCCTCGTCTTCAAATCTTTTATCCTGACAAAAAATCAAAAAATTCTTTGGCTTGAAGTTGTTATCCTACGTCAAATCACCTAGTGTGTTGTTCGTGAAAGCACTTTTTCGTCCCCTTCTTTTCGCAATGACCGCAGCGATCGCCTCCGGTGCGGCGACCAAACCGGACTATCTCAAGCACAGGTTGCTTTCGGAGATCAAGACGGTTGCACCCGGTCAGACGTTCACGGTGGCCCTCTTCCTTGATCACGACGACGATTTTCATACTTACTGGCAAAATCCGGGCACGGTCGGGCTTGCGACTTCCTTGACCTGGGATCTTCCCGATGGATTCAAGGCCGGTCCCATCCAGTGGCAAGTTCCGGAGAAAGTGAAAATGGTCACTTACGATGCCCACGGTTACAATAGAGATGCCACGCTTCTCGTTGAGATGACCGCCCCCGATGCCTTGCCTGAAGAGGGGGTCGAGCTTAAGGCAAAAGCCGTATGGATGGTTTGTGGGCCGGAACCCAAGTTATGTTGCAACATGGGGTTCAAAAACCTCTCGCTCAAGCTGAAGACTGCAAAGTCACCGGACTGGGATGCGGATGGCCGCAAGCGGATCGAGGAGGCTCGGCGTCTTCTGCCGAAAGTAATCGACGGATGGGAGCATGCCGCCAAACGGATTGGGGAGAAAGTAGTGTTGACCGTTCGGAGCTCCAAGGGTTTGTCCGTTCGTCCCGATGACAAGCTCTACTTTTATTCCGAATCGAACCATTTTACCACGCTCGCGCAACAGCGAAACCAAGTGGAAGGCAACGAGCTAACCGTGACTCTTCCCGTAGCCGATTATGCGCCGGAGAAACTGGGCAAGCTGGTCGGGCTCTTGTTCCATCCCGAAGGATGGCCCGGCACGAACGGAAAAAAGTACATGCCCGTCTCCTTGCCCTTGGAGTAGGCGCCCTCGGCTCCCGATTACTTTTTGTCGGCGGGTTTCACGTTGATGACGTCGCCTCCAGTGGGCTGGGCTTTTCCGTGGCAGACCATGTCGAGGAACTCGAGGTAAGCGGAGTGGGTTTCCTTGTCCCGTGATTGCGGGTTGAAAAGAATGCGTTTGGCGGGGACGTGTCCCATGAAATCGACGTAGACCATTTTGCTCCAGACCTTGTTCTTCTTGAGTGCGGCCTGTATGTCCCGCCCTTGGCTGGCCGGGGTGGCGGGATGTTCTCTTTTGCCACCGTACATAACGAAGCCGGGAGGATCGCCGGCTCCAACCTCCTTTATGAGGTCGGGCGGAAGGAAGGGACTGTTTCCGAACCAGCCCACGATATTGAGTTTCTTAGGCTTGTGCTTGGCGTAGGCGGGCCATTTCCAATTCTTCTGGTAGGCAATCCAGGCGCTGATGTAGCCACCGGCCGAAGCCCCCGTAGAGACGATTTTGGTTGGGTCGCCACCATATTTTTTTGCATTGGCCTGGATATGGGCGACCGCCATTGCGGTGTCCATGGCGCAATCGTCCTTGTTTACGGGTTCGCCTTTGCCGACCAAACGGTAGTTGGGGGAGACCACGATGCAACCCTTGGACATGTAAAGTTTGATCATATCCTTGTTGCAATAGGCCTTGCTCCCGTTCTTGAACCCTCCGCCGTGAATGGTGAAGACGATGGGGGCGTTCTTGAACTTGGTGTTCCAATAGACGTCCAGGACATTGCACTCGTGAGGGCCGTAAGATACGTCCTTGTCCGCCTTGAACTCGGCCGAAAGGCTTGGTGAAAACAAGGCGAGGATCGTGATGGTGAAGGTTGTGATTTTCATGTTTCTGATTTGGTAAACGAAGTTGAAAGTTCGAAGTTTCGTCAGTTGGCCAAAACGTTCGCGATTTCTTTTCGGGCCCGTTCGAAGTCGGGTTTCCCTTCCTTCATGGAGTAATGGAGACGTTTGGTCACCGTTGCTCCGTTGGCATGTACGCTGAGCAAGCGGATCTGATGGTTACCGTCGCGCAGATCACCGATTCGGATGCGGAATTCACCGTCCGGGCTGAGAACCGAGGTCCAGGTCGTGGCGTCGTAGTCCTTGTTCACCATGTATCCCCGCTGCCCCTTGTTCTCCCGGTCGTTGTAGGCGATCATGGCCACGGCGGGAATGGCCGAATCGATGGTTCCATGAATATGGATCTTTGCGTCAGAGTGGGAAACGGCGAGTTTCCGGTAGTTGGCCCCGGGAGCCGCCTTGCATTGTTGGGTCGTTCCGCTGAAGAGGGGGTGCACGAGCAGACGCAGGGCGCTGGAGTGGGTGAGGAAGGATCCCTTTCCTTCGTTTCGCCACTCTTTGCGGTAGGTGTAGTTGCCCGCCCCCATGAGGGCGGTTCCCCTTATCGATTCCTCCTTGGTGGCATGGTTGTGCGGGAGGGACATGCCGTGCCCGAGTTCGTGGATGGCCCCGCCGACGTAGGTGGTGTTGAAGCGGGCGAGGGTGAAGGGTTCGTAGCCCCGGTGCTCCTTGACCTGAAGAATTGTTTTGGTGGGGTCGGGCCGGAGGCCGTCGATGGAGAGCCAATCCATGTCGGCGGTGAAGCAAAGGCCGTAGATATGATTGGCCCCCATCCCGTAGTAGGGGGAATAGATGGTGACCTTCTTTCCCTCGGTCCGCGAAAGACCGCAGACGATCAGGATGGTCTCCTCCCGATGATTGATTCCTTTGGCTTGGAGCGCTTGGAAAACTTCCCCGCGGATCTTGCTGCCCGACTTGTAAGTATACGAACCGTCGTCGTTCGAGTTGCCTCGAACTTCATGAAGTTTGAGCATCCCGTTCTCCCGTTCGAGACCCAACTCGACTTTCCCGTATCCCAATCTTTCCATTTCGGTCCGGTAAAAGTCCTGGATGTCGTTCATGATGCCATTCCAACGCTTGGCATGATCCTTGAGCGGTTGACGGTCCTTTGGGTAAAAGTAAACGACGCGCAATTTCTTTCCCCCGTTCTTTTGCTCCTGTCCCCGCCAAGAAAGAACGGTTTTGAGGATATGCTCGGCTTGTTCGGGTTGGCTCTCCACGGCCGACCAGTCGAAGGAACCTTCTTCCTTTGCCGAGTCGGACGAAATTGATTCCACGGAAAACGAAAGCAAAGGCAAAGAATAGAGAAGGGACCAAACGAAGCGATAGCTCATGGTAAAAAAGGTAACGTAGGCGCCCGATTGGGCGAGTCCCATTTTCCTTTGCTTGGATCTTTTTGGAAAGGATCCCTGCTTTTGTCCGAAAAGGATTTTTCTGCCGACGGGCGTATTCTCTGTTGCATCCTCCCTGAATATTCTTCGGTATTGGCTGTTTTAATCATGAATCGATCACCTTTACTTAGCGCTTTGCTTATGCTTGCCCTTGCGGGGGTTCAAGTTCACGCCGACAAGCCCCCCAAGGGCTTTGAAAAAATCGATCGGGAGATCGTCATCAGTACGATGGAAGCTCAGATGAAGTACGACGTACGCAGTTTCAGCGTAAAGCCGAACGCCAAGGTCAAACTGGTCTTCAAGAATCCGGATTCTCTTCCCCATAACCTGATCCTGTGTACGCCGGGCAAGAAGAAGGGGGGAGACAAGGGACAAGAGGTAATCGATGCCGTGCTTAAACTCGGTGACAAAGGAGTGGAGATGGACTGGGAACCGAAAGGCCATCCGCGCATTCTCGCAAGTTCGGGAATGGTCCAACCCAAGAAGGAAACCACGATCTATTTCAAAGCCCCCAAGAAGGAGGGTGACTACCCTTACGTTTGCACTTTCCCCGGACACTTTCAGCTCATGAATGGCGTCATGGGGGTGAGCAAGTTGGCCAACCCCATCACCAACCTGAACTATAAATTCTATCATGGCAGTTGGGACAAGATGCCTGATTTTTCGAAACTCGAGCCCAAGAAAACGGGAGTTTTGGCCAATGGGCTCTTTGATCTTTCGCCAAGAGATCGCAACGATAACTTCGGTTTCTCCTTTACCGGTGAAATCGATTGCCCCATGGAAGGCAAATACTCCTTCACTACCTCTTCCGATGACGGATCCCTCTTGTTGATCGATGGCGAGCTCGTCGTGAATAACGATGGCATTCACGGAGTGAAGAGTGCCTCGGGTTCGGTAAAGCTGAAAGAGGGCAAACACCAAATCGAGGTGCGGTTTTTCGAGAAAGGCGGAGGAGAGGAGCTTTCCGTCGCCTGGTCGGGCCCCGGCATCAAGAAGCAAGCTCTCTCGAGAAAGGCCCCCGGCGGCGGGGGAGCCGTAGGAATGCTCATCGAGCCTCCTGAAGGCGAAGCTTCCATTTATCGTAATTTTATAAATGGGGCCGGTCCGCGGGCCATCGGCGTGGGTTACCATGAGGGCGTGAACCTGGCCTTTGACGCCAACAACATGCGCCTGGCCATGATCTGGCAGGGAGACTTTATCGACGGAGCTCGTCACTGGAACGGGAGAGGGCAGGGCTACCAACCGCCGGCCGGAGATGCCGTGGTGAACCTGCCCGAGGGGGTGGCCATTGCCCCCCTTGAAAGCGCCGATGCCGATTGGCCTCAGGCCGAGTACCGGACCAAGGATCTGCGCTTTCGCGGCTACTACCTCGACAAGAGGCAAAGGCCCACGTTCAAGTACGAGCGGGGCGACGTGAGCGTCGAGGATAAGCCGATGCCCATAGCGGGAGCCTCCGAAGACGATGCCGGAACGATCAAGCGCATCATCAAACTCAAGGCCAAGGATGCGCCCAAGAACCTTTACTTCCGGGTGGCCCAGGGGAGCTTTGAAAAGAAGGGGAAATCTTTCGAAGGGGACGAGCTTGCGATATCCGTAAAGGGTGGAGAGCCCGTTGCTCAAGACGGTGACCTTCGGGTTCCCATCGTATTCAAGGGAGGAAGCGCTCAGCTCGAAGTCACCTATTCTTGGGGCGAATAATTGAGAGAACTCAAACATCTTTAAAAACTCAGTCATGAATAAGTTAATCCTTTTGTTGTCTTCCCTCTTCTTCGTTTTTTCGCTTGCCCTCGCGGATGATCATTCGGACCAACTTCCGGTGGAGTCGGATTATTATCCCATCACCACGATTCCCTTGCCCGAGGGGGAAGTGATTGAGGTGAGCGGGATCGACGTCCTTCCCGGAAACAAGGTCGCCATCGCTTCGCGGCGTGGGGATATCTTTGTCGGTGAGAACGTCTTTGGCGAAGACCCCGAACCCACTTGGACTCTTTTTGCCCGCGGGCTTCACGAGGTCTTGGGAATCGCATGGAAGGATGGTTGGCTTTACCTGACCCAGCGCCCCGAAGTTTCCCGGATCAAGGATAGCGATGGGGACGGTCGGGCCGACGTTTTCGAAACCCTTGGCGATGGCTGGGGAATCAATGGCGATTATCACGAATATGCCTTCGGTACCCGGCACGACAAGAACGGGGACATTTGGGTTGTTCTTTGCCTGACTGGCTCTGGCAAGGCCGACGACAAAAGTCCCTTTCGCGGGTGGTGCATGCGGGTGACTCCGGATGGGAAGACCATTCCCACCGGCTATGGTATCCGATCCCCCGGCGGAATCGGGTTCAATCACTTGGGAGACGTTTTTTACTGCGACAACCAAGGCTTGTGGAATGGTTCGAGTTCACTCAAGCACCTCCGCCCGGGTGGCTTTCAGGGAAACCCCGTGGGTAACAAGTATTTCGCTTTGACCGACGCACTGGGTCCCAGGCCCACCGACCCGCGGTCCAAAAGCAGGATCGAGATCGAGCGCCAAAAGGTTCCGGATCTTGTTCCCCCCCCCGTTGTTCTTCCACATGGGAAAATGGGGAACTCCCCGGCGGGTATCGAATGTGACGAGACGGGCGGAAAATTCGGTCCCTTCACGAACCAACTTTTCGTTTCCGAACAGACCCATTCCAAGATTCACCGGGTCTTTCTTGAGAAAGTAAACGGGTTTTACCAGGGGGCCGCCTTTCCTTTCGTCAAAGGTTTTGGGTCGGGTAATATTGTGGCCCGTTTCGCCGCCGACGGAAGCATGTTCACTGGCGGGACCAACCGGGGATGGGGATCGCATGGCAAGAACCCCTTTTCCTTCCAACGGGTGAACTGGACAGGCAAGGTTCCGTTCGAGGTCCATGAGATGAGGGTCAAGCCCAATGGGTTCGAGCTCACCTTCACCAAGGCGGCCGATTCCAAGACTTTGGCCGACGTTTCGTCCTACGCAATGGAGTCTTACACCTATATTTATCAGTCGGGCTATGGGAGCCCGGTGGTAGACAAGTCCGTTCCCGTCGTTAAAAAGGCGGTTCCAGCCAAAGATGGCAAGAGCGTCCGATTAACCGTAGAGGGTATGGTCAAAGGCAATGTTCACGAATTGAAAATGCCGGGCATTCGTCTCAAGGGGAGCGGGCACCCCCTTCTCCACGACGTGGCTTACTACACCCTTAACGAGATTCCGGAGAAATAGCGATGGGCAAGAGCTTGGCGAACAGCTCTTTTTCCTCTATGTCCTTGGCGTTTCTTTTTTCCAATGAAATCCTTGCGAACGCAAAGCGTAAAAGGGTCCAAAGACATTTTCTCATGAGCTTACTTTTTTGCCTATGGGTTGAGCACGGGAGGCATTTTGCGTGCAAATCTGCAGTCCGTTCTTTCAAGTTCGAAAACCGTTTTCTTTCGTAGCTTGCGAAGAAGATTCAGGTGATTGTCCTTCATGGCTAGGTTAATCAATTCATCGGGGTCCTTCTTCATGTCGTACAATTCTTCGGTTTCTCCG
>JAYOII010000173.1:0-6834 GCA_038118685.1 Opitutia bacterium | reverse complement strand
CACCGTTATGTGAAAGGCCAGCTCCACATAATTGTTCAACATCCCCTCAACATCCTTCAGTCGGATGGTAAAGGAGTCGGTGCCGTTGAAATCGGGGTTCGGCTCATAAAGCACGCTTTCGTTGTTCAAGGCGTTGAGATTCAAGGTCAACGTCCCGTTGGAAGGCAATACGGATGCATTGAGCTCGACTTGATGATTATCAGGGTCACCGTAAATCAGAGAGGGAAGAAAAGAATACCAGGAAGGCGAAGTCGATCTGTTGCAATCTTCGGGTATGGTGACGTTCAGGTCCGTCACGAACCGACTGCCGTTCACCTCAATGAAAGGAGGCTCGTTTCTCTCCAAAACCGTGAGTTGGAAAGATTGGACAGAAGAAGACATTGGATTCCCGTCGGAAACGTTCAGGTCGAATGAATAGGTTTGAGAGGCTCCAGGACCGGCGGAACCAAGAGGCGGCGTGAAGGTAATGTTGTGGCCGTCAATGGCGAAGTTCGTTGGTGGCGACCCGCTAACCAAGCTAAGGGTCAAGGCATCCCCGTCCGCATCGAAAATAGAAATCGTTTGATTGTATTCGTCTCCCTCCATCGCCTCGGTCAAAACAATGGGAGCCGTCCCTCCGTTGACAAAGATCGGACGGTCAGGCGTTCCGTCTACGACGACGGACAGTTGAACGGTGTCCGTTAGATTCCCTTCGTTTAGGGAGACGGAAAAGGTATGGGTTCCACTGAAATTTGCATCAGGTCGATAGGTAAAAACCCCCGTATTCGAATCGATGCTCGGTGGCGATTGTCCTGGACTGAAGTTGGCATCGTCGATTGTCCAAGTCAGAGCATTGGAGAAAGGATGAGAACCATTTAAGTCGTAGACGTAAGAGTGGTTTGACACCTCGACCTCTGTAAAATGAACCAAGGGAGTCGCGTTTCCGTCTATGATCGGTCGCAATTCGGGCAAAGTGATTCCTTTCCAAGCATCGTTGTAAAACACCATGACACCGCCTCCGAAAGACTCGATCGAACTGTCCCCCGGACTCCCCATTACGGCCATGCCGTTGGTAAGTGAAATGGACGTCACGTCCTGGTTGTTCGAATCAGCGGCCTTGCAATCAAGCGAAGATCGAAGTGTCCACTGACTCGAATTCCCATCCATCCGGTAAAGGTAACTGAAACCGTCTTCTCCAGCTTGAGGAGCGGCGACCATGAGCAAATCGTCGAAAACCTCGAGGTTCGAGGAAAACAATTGGTCGGCGACAAGATCGGGCGGAACGATTTTCGCCACCTCCGTCCATAGGCCCGAGATCTTTTCGAACACATAAACGCACCCCGTATTCGACACGCCGGCGTCCCCGTTCACCGCCCCGACAAAGGCCAGGTTGGCGGACAAGGCCACGGAGTAGCCGAACTTGTCGTCGACCGAAAGACTTGACGGGGCAAGTTTTTGGGACTGCGTCCATGCGGACCCGTTGAATTCGAAAACGTAGGCTGCACCTGAATTGTTTCCATCACCGTCCGACAAGGGAGATCCGACAATCAAATGGTCTCCATCCAAGTCCAAATCATGGCCGAACTCATCCCCGCTTTGGTTGTCGTCGGAGGAAAAAGTGGAGTGAAAAGACCAAGTGTCATTGGAATTCTTTTGGTAATAATTTACCTTTCCGCTTCCAAAGTTTTCGCGCTGCAGAGAAGTGACCAACATCCGAGATCCTTCGATAGTCAGGCCCCAGCCGAAACTGTCACCGAGAGTTGGCACGGGCGCAGCATGGCTTTCCCAAGAGACGTAACTGCCGTTCGACTCCCTCTTGTACAGGTAGACTTTCCCCTGAAACCCAGTTTCGTCCGGAGCCCCTGCCACGAGAAATTCAGCGTCCGCATCCAAGGCCGCTCCGAGTTGACCGGCAGCAAGAGCAGGCAACAGAAGTTGGCGTTGGGTCAAGCTTCCGTTTGCTTCTCGGTCAAACACGTACAAGGCTCCGTTCAAAGAGCCCTGACCAGGGGCCCCTACGATGGTTTGGTTCCAATCGTTTACCTCCACGGAATGGCCAAACCGGGAATCGTCCAAGCTTAGATCGGGGTGTACGAGCGAAGAATCATAGGGCAGGATCACCAACTGACCGGTAGTCGCGTTCAGGTCGGGATTGAAAAAGTGCAGGGTTCTCGAGGTGTTCGAATCCGGAGCGACCAAGGCATATTCCTCCGTCAAGGCCAGGCTGTTCCAGACATCCGTCTTGCCGTAGGCAGACCGATTGTTTTCTCCAATGGCAAGAACGCCGCCATTCGTGGAATTGTTCTCAAAGACATAATAATGATTCTCGTACAAAGTCAGGCTGGGGAAAGCCTGACCGGGAAAACCGGCAACTTGGAAGGAGCTTCCGTCCCAAACAAGCGAAAAGCCATGAGAAACCCGTCCATCGAAGGCTTGAGCGTTCCCGATTGACGAAAAATCAGCCAACGCGAAAGCAGTCAGCAGAAAAAGCCGACGAAACCAAGTCCATGGAGGAAAGAGAGCATGTGGGTTGGGCTGCTCCGACATAGAGGCAATGTCCTAGAAAACTTATGAAAAAGCAACTTTTAAGAAACTGCCGGTTGGAGGGTAAGGAAACCTGAGAAATTCGGAGTGGAAAACTACCTCCTCTTGGGGACGGCCCGAACGAAAGGGGTCCGTCGGACGGTGGGTGCACGCCGAACCAAAGGAACCATCCGCACGGGCTTCGGACGCTTTACACGCGGAGGCTTTTTGACCAAAGCAACATATTTGGGACGAGGAGCTCTGGGAGCAAAACGAGCCTTGGTTGAAATCGGAACAGCCGGGGCACGGGGAGCTCTCTTGAAAGTTGAAAAACTTGGGACGGAACGAACTTTCTTGATGGATGGAACACTTGGGACACGGGGAACGGACCGAAAAGCCCAAGCCATGGAAGAGAAGGCGAAACAAACGCCGACGAGGAAGGCTGTTTTCCTAAGAAACGCCACTAGCAAACTTTTCCACGGGGTATTCGGTTTCCAGTTTTTGCAGGAGGAAGGAAGTTGGTTCAAAATTTTCCAAAATGGGAAAAGCTTCGTCGTTTTTATACATCCTTACTTGGGAAACGATGATTTCCGGAGTCTTGGGGGGAGCGTAAAGAATATCGTCATGGGAGGCATTTTCTCTCGAATTGAAAAGCTCGGGAGTAAGCGAACCACCCAAGTGATCACTCCGTCCGGTTGCCACGTGACAAGTGCCAAGGATTTTTTCGTCTTGGATGTCTTTTCCGGAAAAGGGAAGCAATTGGGTACCGAAGCCAAGTTCGCCGATAATGCCGGTTGCGGGATCTTGCTTGAACTTTCGATTTCTTTCGTTCACCAACTCCTCGTCCCCACGCATGAATTCAGCATCTACGATTGCCCCCTCGGAAACCTTCATGCTGGCCAAGGTCCCATCCGAAAAGCGGAACGGAAACGAACCAGAAGCGCCTTTGGGAACGAAATAAACTTCACCCGCGGGTAGATTCGCCACGTCTGGTTTGCCAGGTGGACAAAGGCCGTGGCTTTTTTGGGCTTCTTGGGCATCACATTCGATTCTGAGAGTAAATTCCCGGCCAAGGCTTTCGAAGTCCAATTCAAAAGCGTCCGCCTTGTTCAAAACCGAACGAAACAACTCGGCTTGCCTGCTGACCATCTCGTAATCAACCGAAAGACCAGACTTAAGAATGACATCGTTGACGCCATGAAGAGTGGCGCCACGAAAACCGTGTTCTTTCGCCATGGCGGTCAAAGGTGCGGTAAGAGAGAAATCGGTGATGGCCAAGATCAAGTCGTATTTCGGGCAAACGTGCTCCGTGAAAGTCAACGAGTTGCCTTCGCTATCGATCAATTCGTCCTCCGGGTCAAGGTTGCTCCCCCCGGTCGTCTTGAAAGCAAAAAAATCAGTTGAGGAGTATCCCATTCTTTCGGACACCCCCTCCTTGAGCAGTTTGAGGAAAACGTCGTGGGCGCATTTCTGCACTTCGAAACCGTTTTCACTGAGAAAACGATGCCCAACCATGAGGGACAGATCAGGAAGATCGATTAGAATGCAGGTCTTCAGTCTCGCGGAAGGGGTATGGCCAAAGCAAGTAACCAAAAGGCGTTCTAAGGAAAAATCAGGAAATTCAGACAGATTTGGAGTGTACATTTGAGTTATCCTATTTCATAGCACGAAAGAAAACAACTGAACGAGTGAAAAAAGTCACTTTGGCTTTCTTCCACCGCAAATCCTGCAATCCGTTCCATTGGGTTGGGAGGTGAGAACCCCTCGACCTCTTTCGTAGAACGTGCAACCAGGCCTGTGAATTTTCCCAAAACTGGTGACCCAATAGCTCAAGCCGGGCACAAAAGTGTCTCGCCGGTTAAGCACACCAGGCAGGTTGGGTGTAGGACGGGCAAGCGGATCGATGACTTGGGAGTAATTGAAATGATTGGCCCAAACCCCCGAATTCGAACGTTTGGCCTTTAATTGAGCGAGCAAAAACGGACCGTAGCGGTTTGTTTCCTTTTCCAAATGCCACCCGATGCCCAAACCGATTGCATCACGGCTGAAATTCAAGCTGCCATCCAAAAGCAAAATTTCCGCGACCTTGAGGTTTTTCTCATCGAATTCCCTTCTGATTCTGATATCCGGGCTTGTCGAAACAAGCTTGCTCTCGGTAAAGGAAAGAGCCTGATCGTAACCTGGTTGTCCCCGTTGAGGAAAACCAACCCCCCAAGCCCTCATCCGGACGGTAAAACTACTTGTTTGAACGTCGAAAACACCGGGTTGAATCACGCGGATGATTTGCGGTGGCGCCGAAGTCCGGTTCTGTTCGGCCGTGGGCGTTTTGCCCGATCCCGTGGCACCTGCAAGGCAAATTGCCAAGACCCCCAACCGGATCGAAAAGGTTCCACTTGCCGATAATGCCTTCAACATTTCTCGACAATACGGTTTGCCCAAGCAATGGCAAGAACCTAGCCAACATCCTTTAAATGATTGCCTTATGGTCAACACCTGCTACGGGTGAATTGACAAAACCCCCCTTTAAAAGTGGAAAACCCCTCCAGCTTCAAACGACCGAAAGCCTCGACCATAGGCACTCCTGTTTACCACAGGAGGCGAAGAGATTGGAAAGACGACAGGGATCTTCTAGAGGAGTTGTCCGTAGAGGTCAGTCGAGTGGACGGGCCTTACGACTTCTACGATCCCGGCGTCACGGCTTATCGTGAAAAAATCAAAAGTTTTCGGGAAAAAGGGTATGAGACAAACAAAGAGGCTCTCTTCACGGCCATGTGGGTTCGCGAACAGCTCAGCGAATTATCTCGGAAACAGGGAGCTTACCATTTGAGCGTTCACCCATTGACCTTCCCTCAGGATTTGGAAAGCACGATCCACGGGGTTGAAAAGCGGGCCACCCAAAGCGGTTTTGACACCTCCGGCCAAGACGTTTCCCTGAGCGCCCTGTTCCCCGAACCGGAGCTCAGAAACTATGCCCGTGAGCGCATGCAGATGCTTCATCGTGGAGATCTCAATTCCTATCTTGCCTCCTTGGTCTCGAAGGAACGAGATTCACTAGGCACCAATTCGGCCAGCATCATGGACCTTATCCATATTTGCGAGCACAAGCTAAACCTCAGAAGCATAGAATTCGACAAAAGATACGTGGTGGGCGAAACGGACTTGTGGATTCCTGCATGGGCCTTGGGCATAGAAGTCAAAAACTCCTGGGACGAAAGGGAGGAACTCGTCCTTAAGAATACCTTGAGCAATACCAATTTCAGACTGCAGGCAAAATATTTGGTGGTGGTGGTTCCGGATAGCCTTTCGGACGAGTCTTTCGAGATGATCCGCTCAGTCGAAAGGAGTGGAGTTTATCAGAATTTGTCCATCCTGCGGATCGGAGACTTGGGCAATTACCTCGACAGGGTCGAGGAAATCGAAAAGGGACAAAGAGCTTAGGGCTCCGCAACCATTTCTTCCCTCGTCAACCTTCCTTCGGCATCCCAAAGCCTGCGGCCCTTGAACTTGCCCTCGCTCCAATACTCCTCCTCCCGGATTTGACCGTTCCTCCATCTTCTGGTCTTGGTTCCTGAAAGAATTCCCTTGTCGAAAAAAACCTCCAAAGCCAAATTTCCGTTTGGGAAGTTCCTTTTTTGGAAACCGTGTGGTTTTCCTTGATAAAAAGTCGTGCTCAAGGACAAACTGCCATCCGGGAAAGTCTCAACGACGGTTCCGTTGAAAGGTTCGTCTTCCAAGCCCCTCCTGTAAGTCCTTCCGTTTTGCCTGACAACGGTTTCA
This sequence comes from Opitutia bacterium, assembly GCA_038118685.1. Taxonomy (GTDB): domain Bacteria; phylum Verrucomicrobiota; class Verrucomicrobiia; order Opitutales; family Seribacteraceae; genus Seribacter. Next base: position 555 of record JAYOII010000173.1, on the reverse strand, counting down.
TCCTGATCGATCACGGGATAGGTATCGATGGGACCGGCAAAATCCCCCATGATCTCCTCAATGCTCCGGTCAGAAGAAACAAACGAATTGCTCGGACCGGCATAAGGATTCGAGTCTTGGGCAACGCCCGACTGTTCGTCAAATGGCTTTGGCTGAGATATTTCAGTCGCGCCGTCGTCCGAACACCCTGAGGAAAGCAAAATTGCCAAAAGCAAAATCGGGGGATAAGCTTTCATAGCCTCATCATTACGAATGCCAACCTGCAGGCAAACAGAAAAAAAAGTATGTTTACCATGAAAGTATGAAAACGCTATTCCTCATTCGGCATGCCAAGTCATCCTGGAACGACTCCGAGCTAAAGGACGACGAAAGACCACTTGACGACAGGGGAAACAGGGACGCCCCGATGATGGCTCGAAGAATGGCCGAAATTTGGCCTGCTCCCGACAAGATCATTTGCTCCCAAGCCCGGCGGGCTCGAGAGACGGCGGCAATCATGAACTCATCTTGGTGGAACGAACAAACCATTGAAATAGACGAAGGACTCTATCACGG
>JAYOII010000172.1:0-6834 GCA_038118685.1 Opitutia bacterium | reverse complement strand
GTGTCAGCCCTCGAACAAAAACCTAACGTCGTGTTCGTTTTCTCTGACGACCACGCCCCCCATGCCATCGGCGCTTACGACGGATGGCTGAAGTCAGTCAATCCGACTCCCGTCATCGACCGGCTTGCATCCGAAGGCATGCTGTTTGTCAACAGCTTCTGTACGAATTCGATTTGCGGGCCCAGCCGGGCCGTCATTCAGACCGGCAAACATAGCCACAAGAATGGCTTCATGAACAACGGAAATACCTTTGATTGGAACCAGCAAACCTTCCCCAAGCTTCTGCAAAAGGCCGGCTATCAAACCGCAATATACGGAAAGAGTCACCTCAAGGGCAAACCTCAGGGTTATGATGACTGGGCTGTCCTGCCGGGACAAGGACTGTATTACAACCCCGACATGATTTTCCCTGACGGAAGAAGACGGATCGATGGGTATTGCACGGACGTGGTTACTGATTTGGCGGTGGATTGGCTCGAGAACAAAAGACAAAAGGACAAGCCCTTCATGCTGATGGTTCAACACAAGGCTCCGCACCGCAACTGGATGCCAGCCCTGCGCCATCTCGATCTTTACGACGACGTCGAAATTCCCGAACCCCCCACCCGTTTCGACGAATGGAAGGACAATGCCCCGGCCGCACGGTTGCAGGAACTTGAAATCGACCGTCACATGGATCTGAATTACGATCTGTTCGTCGATCTGACTCCGGAATTCAATCAACCTCCTTCGCAACTGAGACAGGACAGATCGGCTTGGCACAACATGAAAAGAATGAGCCCCGGGCAGTTGGAAAAATGGCGAGCTCATTACGCACCCAGAGACAAGGCTTTTCATGAGGCGAAACTTACGGGGAAAGCTTTGGTCCGTTGGAAATTTCAACGCTATGCAAAGAACTACTTGCGATGCGTCAAGGGGGTGGACGAAAGTGTGGACAACCTCCAAAAGACCCTCAAGAAGTTGGGGTTGGATAAAAATACCATCGTAATCTATTGCTCGGACCAAGGTTTTTACATCGGGGATCACGGATGGTACGACAAGCGTTGGATGTACGACGAATCCCTCAAGATGCCGTTCATCGTAAAATGGCCCGGCGTGACGAAGCCCGGCAGCCGCAACACGGACCTCATACAAAACCTGGATTACGCCCAAACTTTCCTCGAGCTCGCCGGAGCCAAGATTCCGGAGGATATGCAAGGCAAATCCTTGGTGCCTTTGTTAAAAGGAAACACAGCCAAGGATTGGCGCAAGAGTATTTACTATCACTACTACGAGTACCCAAGCGTTCACATGGTGCCGCGACACAACGGAATTCGGACCAAACGTTACAAGCTCATGCACTTTTACCAATTCGAAAACGAGTGGGAGCTCTATGACTTGAAAAACGATCCCGACGAGCTAAACAACCTCTACGACGATCCCAAGCACGCCAAGCTGCAAAAGATGATGAAAACAAAGCTTGAAAAGCTAAGAAAGCATTACGAGGACGAAAGCGACGTTTCCGTAAAACCCGATCTCATCAAAAAATATCGGGTGCCCCAATCTTAACAGAGAATCCAGGCTCCTCTAGAGCTTCAACTTTTTGCCGTCCGAAATCGAGCCGAGCAGGCTTTCGTGCAACCACTCCTTGATCGACCAGCGCATGGCCAGCACCCGATACCTGCGGGCCCTCTTGCCCAAGCTCGGTTCGTAGTCCGTGTAAAAGGCGGTCAGCAAGTTCCCTTTCTTGTCCAAGGCAACGGTTGATGGATACCCTATATCCGTGGCTTGATCGCCAAATTGACGGATTACCCAAGGAGGACGCCAGGTTTCGCCTCCATCCAAGCTGATACGGGCTCCGATACCCATCAATCCCCTGTTTCGAATGCCGTAAGTCAAAAGCAGGCACCGATCGGTCAGGGAAATCAAGTCGGCGGGATGTTGCATAGGCAAGGTCAAGGGACCTTTTTCACGCCAGGTTTTGCCTCCATTCGAGCTTTCGCATAGTTTTACGTGATGGTCCACGTGAGTACGAACCGCAGCGAGCACCCTTCGATCCCCGAGCTGAAGCAAGGTTGCCTCGTTGGAGTCATTTTTACCGAACTTTACCCGTTTTGTCCAAGTCCTGCCATCGTCTTGAGAGAAGGTCATCCAGGTTTCACTCGGGTTTCCCTTCCCCTGAGACCGATAGCAAGAATAGGCCAGACGATCGTCAGCCAAGCGGATGATCCGCCCGAAAGGAATGGCTCCACGGTTCCCTTTGGGAACGATTGGATGCGGATCAACGGTCCAATTTTTCCCCATGTCACTCGAGCGTGAAAGCCAATGTCCGGAAAAGCCCTTGAATTCTCCTTCTTCTACGAAAAACCCACTGGAAAAACAAAGGAGATCTCCATTTCCCGCGATGCCGACCGCCAAATGCATGCGGTTTCCTCCTTTGGGCCGCCCCGCAACGGTGGAGAGTTTTTTCCACCCATTCCCCTTGCGATCGCTGATCGAGCAGACCAAATCACCTTCCAGCAAGCCATGACTGGGCGCATTGAAATAGGTACAAAGAATCCTTCCCGAGGGCAATTTGACAAGGTTCGGCCACCCGCAAGCATTGGTGGCGATTACTGAGAGTTTTTGCATTCAAAGACAGATGCATGAGATGCTTGCAAATCGTCAATCGCTAATCTTGTCTTTTTTCATTGCGAATATTCATCCCCAAAAGTTGCAATAATGTCCATTTCCATATTTGACAATAATTCCAAATACGGAATAGATGACCTTTTCAGATGTTAAACCCCTTAGTTAAATCAGTTCTCGGCCTGTCCGTATTGGCTCAATTCGTCCTAGCGAACAATCCTGCTGAAGTGGAATTTTTCGAAAACAAAATCCGACCCGTTTTGGCCGAACACTGCTACGAATGCCACAACAGTGTTAACAAGGCAAAGGGAGACCTTGTCTTGGATTATAAAGACGGATTGCTTGACGGAGGAGAAACCGGACCCGCTCTCATACCGGGAAAACCAAAGAAAAGTTTGCTCTTGCAAGTCCTGCGGCACGAGATCCAGGATCTCAAGATGCCCAAGGGCGGCCCGAAAGTGATGCCCGAGGTTCTTTCAGACTTTGAAAGATGGATTGCCAACGGTGCCTTTGATCCTCGATTGGAACCACCGACCGAAAAACAATTGGCCCAAGAAACGGCTTGGGAAAAGATTCGGGAACGCAGAAAGCAATGGTGGAGCTTCCAACCTGTCGATCGGCCAAAAGTTCCTCAAGTGGCCGAAAAAAACTGGTCTGATCATCCCGTTGACCAATTTCTCAAGTCCAAGATGGAGGAAGCTGACATCCATCCGAACAGCGAAACCGACGCCTTGGCGATTCTAAGAAGATTAACCTTCGCCATTACCGGACTTCCCCCTACGATCGAACAGCAAAAGGCATTTCAGACGGCAGCCGACAAGGATATGACGGGAGCAACGGAGACAATGGTCGACGAGCTCCTCGAAAGCCCGCACTTCGGAGAACGTTGGGCCCGGCATTGGATGGATTGGGTTCGCTATGCGGACTCCCACGGCAGCGAGGGGGATCCTGGCATTCCAAATGCCTTCCGTTACCGCAACTATCTCATTCGAGCCCTCAATGCCGACGTCCCCTATGACCAGCTTGTTCTCGAACATTTTGCGGGAGATTTGCTTGCCAACCCCCGCATAAACGAGGAATTGGGAATAAACGAATCCGCCATTGGCACGGCAAACCTCCGTTTTGTCCTCCATGGTTTTGCGCCGACGGACGCATTGGACGAGCACGTCCGTTTCACGGACGATCAAATCGACGTTTTGACCAAGACTTTTCTCGGTCTGACCGTATCATGCGCCCGTTGTCATGACCACAAGTTCGACGCGATCAGCCAAAAGGATTACTACGCCCTCTTCGGCATCCTCTCGAATGGCAGACCGGCCCAACGTGTAATCGAGTCTCCGTCGCGACTTTCGAAAAACGAAACGAAATTATCTGAACTCAAGAAAAGCATCCGCCACGAGTTGGCGCTTGCTTGGAAGAAAACAGGCGCCGACCTTGCCGAACTCCTGCTAAAGCCACCTTCCAAAAAATGGCAAGATGCCATTGGAGACGGGAGCAATCACAATCCCCTCCGCGTTTGGGCAAAGTTGCGAAACGCCAAGAAAGAGAATTTCTTACGGCAGTGGGAAGCGCAGCGCAAGGCGTTCCAAGCAAGCCAAGACATTCTGAACAAGCGTCACTCCGGTGCCTACAGGGGGAGTTGGAAACTTGGCGACGAAAAACAGTACGCGGGTTGGTCTCGCAGTGGCCAAGGAATGAAGGGAAAACCCGCGCCCCCAGGCGAATTTCACGTTTTGACTTCAGGCGATCGTATCATCGAACGCATCCTCCCATCCGGAGCCTATACCCATTTGCTTTCCAACAAACAAAACGGAACCCTTTCCTCTCCGCGATTTCAATTTGACGAAGGAAACGTCTGGATCCGGGCGATCGGAGACAAGGGAACAACCCTGCGATACGTTGTTTGGAACTACCCCCGGCGAGGAACGGTTTACCCGAAAGGATCTCCCGACCCGAGTCAGGAAAAATGGATTAGTTGGAATACCAAATATTGGGCGGGGGACGAAGGTTACCTCGAGGCAACTACCAATCGGGATCACCCGGTGGAAGCAGGTGGAGGCACGAAATCTTGGTTCGGCGTGACCGAAGCCGTATTGGCTTCTCCCGGACAAAGCCCCCCGAAAGATGAAATCGCCGAGGTTCTTTCCCCTCTCTTCCGCACAGGTGCCAAGCCAACGGATGCCCAGGAACTTGCCGCACTTTATGCGAAGGTAATCAATGCAGCCATTGAGGGTTGGGGGAATGGCAAGGCAACCGATGCCCAAGCGAGGATGTTGAACTTTCTCATCAGAAAGAACCTTCTTGCCTCCTCAATAAAAGAGCTGCCGCAACTCGCGGATCTCGCAGACCAATATCGGAGCCTGGAAACAGACGTCGTATCCCCTCGGCTCGCCCCCGGGATTCTCGATAACGAACCCTTTGATCAAGCGCTCTTCGTCAGGGGGAACCACAAGGCCATGGGCGATCCCGTGCCGAGACGTTTTCTCGAAGCCTTCGATGACACCCCCTATCCCCAAAACTCCGTCGGCAGACTGGAATACGCAAAGGACGTGTTGGACCGTGACAATCCATTCGCCACCCGGGTAATCGCCAATCGAATTTGGCATCATATTTTCGATCGTGGGCTCGTAGCTACTCCGGATAACTTCGGACGACTCGGAGAATTACCGAGTCATCCCGAACTATTGGACTACTTGGCTATGAAATTTCGTGACGATGGATGGTCCGTAAAGCAAATGATCAAGTTTTTGGTCACCACCAAGACCTTTCGCCTTTCCTCCGCGCCATCGTCCAAAGCGAGAGAAAAAGACCCCGATAATTTACTGCTTACCCATGCCCGCCTAAGAAGGCTGGAAGCCGAGCCCATCCATGACGCCATTCTGGCCGCCGCCCGAAAAATCAACCTGGGAGGGATAGCCGAAGGTGGCTCGGTCGGCGGGAACACGACCCGAAGAGCCGTCTACAAGCAGATTAGACGCAATTCCCTCGACCCTTTTCTGAGCGTTTTCGACGCTCCCGTTCCGGCCACCACAAAAGGCAGGCGCGACACCACAAACGTCCCTGCTCAGTCTCTGACCATGATGAACGACGCCTTTGTAATTAACTCGGCCAACGACTTAGCCAGAAATGCTCCGGGGTCAACGGAGGAGGAGAAACTGTCCAATATGTTTAGGCTTGCCTTGGGGAGACCGGCAAGCGAGGCGGAAAAAGCCCGTGCCGAGGCATTCATAAAGGGTGCGACCGAATCAGAAACCAAGGAATTGGCCGAGAAGAAAAGGGTCGAAAAAAACTGGGCCGAAAACTCTTTGAAGCTAAAGAAGATTTTGGAACCGGCCCGGAACGCAATTCTCAAATCCAGAAAATCCTCGCCAACGGACATACCGGTCGGACCAAAGCCAAGCTTGCACTGGGATTTCGGTAACGGGTGGAAGGATTCGATCCTGGGGATTACCGGTCATCCCAAAGGCGGGGCCAAAATAGAAAACGGCGTTCTCGTTGTAGGTGGAGGAGGTTACGTGGTAACCGACCCGATTCCATTGATGATCAAAGACAAAACTCTCGAAGCGTGGGTTAAGCTGGACAATTTGAGCCAACGGGCCGGTGGAGTCATTACCCTGCAGACCCCGAATGGGGTCATCTTCGACTCCATCGTATATGCCGAGAAACGCGAAAGGCACTGGATGTCCGGAAGCAACGGTTTCAGGCGAACGAAGTCTTTTGTAGGAAACGATGAGAAGGAAGCCCATAAGGAATTCGTTCATCTTGCCATCACATACCACGGAGACGGAACAGTAACCGGATACCGTAACGGAGAGCCCTACGGCAAGCCCTACAAAACGGGCCGATCCACTTTCCCCAAGAACAAAAGCGTCTTGTCTTTCGGAGTCCGGCACTTGCCGGCAAACCCAAGTCGATTGTTGCACGCCCAAATTAGAGAAGCCCGTTTTTATGATCGCGCCCTCGAACCCGAACAAGTCATGGCTTCCTTCGGAGGTATCTTGGATTACGTTTCCGAAAAGGAACTTATAGCTTCCCTTTCACTCGAGCAACGCAAGGAAAAGGACGCGCTGGAGAAACGCAGGGACGAACTTGCCATTGAACTTAACCAATACAAATCACAAGGCAGTGGGCAAGGCAGAGGTCCGAATGACGTTGCCCTCGCCCTTTTCAACATGAAGGAATTCATCTACCTGAAATAGTCCATGAAACACATTCTCAACCGACGCG
>JAYOII010000171.1:4420-6852 GCA_038118685.1 Opitutia bacterium | reverse complement strand
GGACGGGGGATGGTGGGGTTATGCCAAGGCCCTGATCGAAAAATACGGTCTGGTTCCCGCCTCCGTCATGCACGAGACGAAGAACAACAAGGACACCCGCGTCATGAGCAAGGTGCTGGCCGAACTCCTGCGCTCCAAGGCCACGGAAATCCTGAGGGAGAGCGACCGCGGTTCCAAAGAAACGGTGCTGCGCAAAATCAAGGAAGGAGCCATGGAAGACGTCTTCCGCTTTCTCAGCCTGAACCTGGGGGTACCGCCCAGCGAGTTCGAGTGGCGACACGAAAAGCAAAACAAGGCAAAGGGAAACGATAAGAAAGGCGTGAAGCAGGACCGGCTGACGGCCCTGAAGAAATACACCCCGCAAAGTTTTTTCCAGCAAACCGTCGGCCTCGAGCTTTCCGACTACCACTGCTTGTTCCATGCTCCCGACAGACCCTTCGGGAAGCATTACCTGTTTGAGGAACAATACTGCACGGTGGGCGCCGACGAGATGGACTTCGTGAACCTCGAGATCGACGCGATCAAGAAGATTTGCCTCAAGGCAATCCTCGCCGATGAACCGGTTCCCTTCGGAGTCGACATGGGAATCGACCAGTCGACCAAGCACGGCTTGATGGAACACAAGCTCTTTGACTACGAATCCCTCTTCGGAATCAAAATGGACCTGACTAAAGCAGAACGGAAGCGATTGTGCGCTCCTAGAGCCGGCCACATGATGGCCATCATCGGAGTCGACCTCAAGAAAAGCGTCCCGCAAAAATGGCTGATCGAGAACAGCTGGGGGGACGACAAAGGGCAGAAGGGACTTTGGACCCTCTTTGATTCTTGGTTCGACGAGCATGTCGACCACATTATCGTGCACAAGAGGCACATCCCCGCCAGAACCCTTCGGATCTTCAAGGAAAAGCCCGTCCGGTTGCCTGTTTGGTATTGGGACTGAAGCCGGGCGATGCGGCTCGTTTACCGAGGGCCAATGGATCGCCACGGACTACGCCACTCGCGATGACAAGCTGGTGAGCCAGAAGAACGATCAGAGGTTCAACCCCATGCCTCTTTTCCCTCTTCTCCCTTCACCCTCGGTCAAGTCGAGCTGAGTTTGTCAGTTGGGAATTTTCAAATAGATAACTGGGTATGAAGTTACTATCCTGTTTCCTTTTCGCGGTCACCTCGGCCGGATTTTTGTTCGCCGATCAAAAGATCATCATTACTGGCAATGATTCCATGCAGTTCGACGTCAAGGAGTTTACCGTTCAGGCAGGTAAGAAAGTCGAACTGACCTTCAAAAACGTCGGAAAACTCCCCAAACTGGCCATGGGACACAACCTCGTCATTCTCAAGGAAGGTGTCAGCCCCCTCAAGTTCGGACAAAAAATCATGGGGATGGGAGCGAGTCCCACAAACCCTCTTCCCAAGGGTTGTCTGGATGATGTGATTGCCGCCACCAAACTGCTCGGCCCAGGCGAAAGCGACACCATCACTTTCACTGCTCCCAAAGAAGCGGGTTTATACCAATTTTTGTGTTCCTTCCCCGGACACTATGCCATCATGCGTGGCATTATGGAAGTCGAGTAAGTAAAGGTTAACTGACCACCCTGCGGATTTTTTCAGACCGAATTCAAAACTCCGCTTCCGTCCAAGGTGCCACGCGGGCAGACTCCTTTTTGCGGTAGTCGGTGATTTCTTGCGCCGAAATGCCATCGGCTTGGTTGCCCCAAGCATTGCGAACGTAAGTAAGAATGTCGGCCAATTGCTCGTCCTTCATAAAACCATGCGGGGGCATGATGGGCGGGACTCCGACTACTGGTTCGCCGTTTACCTTGATCGGGCCCATCAGACCATGGACTGCGACTCCGATCACCCGATGGGTATCGCCCAGCACCCAATCGCTCTTGGCGAGGGCCGGTGCCATGTTGGCCAAGCCCTTGCCATCGGCTTGGTGGCAGGCTCCGCAAGTGACCACGTACTGATCGCGTCCCTTGCGGTAGGAACTGAGCAAGTCCTTGTCCTTTTTCACCCAATCGGCTTCCTTGTCCTTGTAGGTCTTTACGGCTCGGGAGGGGTAGCCTTTCTCATTCAAGAGGGAGGAATAGGAAACGAGGGTAGCGGGGCCCCCGCGATTGGCGACCTCCTTGGCCAAAGGTTTGAATCCATCGGGGAAAAAGTCCGCCACGCCCTTGGATTCCCCCGCCAAACGCAAGCCGGTCATGGAAAGGAACCAGTCCTTCGCTCCGATGGCGCTTCGGACGGATTTCTCGTCGAGTTTACCCAACCCGGCCAGGGTCCAAAGGGCATGAACCCGGCCGAAAGGAGAGGCTTTCCCGTCAGTCGCCAGTCTCCGGACTGCAGGAACCAAATCGGCCTTGCCCCCCTCGACGATTCTCTTCTGGGAGCGCAAGCGCCACCAGAGGTAGGAATGGGACAGGCCCGAGACC
>JAYOII010000171.1:0-4410 GCA_038118685.1 Opitutia bacterium | reverse complement strand
CCTTTTTGTGATCATCGGGCACAATCCGGTAAATGCGTCCCAACCCGATCGGTTTGTCAAGGTTACGCTCGGCCGACTGGTTGCGCAGGTAGGAAGTGAGGAAACGCTTGTGTTGGATGACTCCGCGATGAAAATCGACTACGTACAAGCAACCGTCGGGCCCCATGGAGGCATTGACCGGACGGAAGCGCTCATCGGTACTTGCGAGGAACTCGCGCTGCTTCCAGATCGCATCGGGGTAGGTCTTGTGCAAATACTTTTCGGACGCAGGAAAGGGATTCTCGGGAATAAAGGCACCCACCGAATTGGTCCCGGGAGACATCGAGAAAATCGTTCCTTCCCAATCCTTGCCGTACGCCCCGTGACTGTGAACGGCCAAACCGCTGATCGTGGTTACGCTGGCCACCCGGCCATCTTCGAGAATCCGTCCTGGCTTGTAGTTGCGGTTCAGCGCTGTGTTGGGCCGGATTCCATAGACCCGGTTGGTCGGAGCACGCACCGAACTTCCCTTGCTCGGCCATTGGCGGTCGTAGGTTGCCCAGTCGACTTCGAACCAATGACTGTTGGCATTGAAGTAAAGGCGACCATAGGCATCCGACCCCATGCCCCATTGGCCCCTGCCCCGGGCGGGCATTTGGACGATTTTCCCTCGGCGCCAAGCAAGCTTGCGGCTGGACTTCGAGTTGTACATCCAATTGTCCAAAGCAAAGTGCAAGGCGTTTTCGGCGTGCTCGATGTTTCCGTGGGCGGAGGTCGCGAAATCGATCAGTTTCTCCTTCTTGTCGCAGACCAAATCACCATCCTTGTCCTGACAGAACCAAAGGGCTCCCGACTCGACGACCAGAACGCCGCCGTCGACGAAGGCGATGCAGCGCACGTTGATCATGTCGTCCACAAAGGCGGTGGACTTGTCCATCTTTCCATCCCCGTCAGTGTCTTCCAGAACCATAACCCGGCTCTTGCGCTCATTTTCATTGGAACCGTCCAGGTCGATCATATAGGTGCGAAGTTCCCCGACCCACATCCTTCCCTGGTCGTCCCAATCCACGAAGACGGGATCCTTGACCATGGGCTCGGAGGCGACGAGCTCGACCTTGAAGCCGGGAGCGACCTTGAACTTGGAGAGGGATTCCTCGGCCGAGAAGACTGGAACGGGATCAGGCGACCATTTCTTCCAGTTGAGCGAGGCGAGCAGATCCTTGGGTTCCCGCCCGTCGCCCCTTTGGGCATGGGCGACGATCCCGACCAGAGAAATACATGCAAGTAAAAAGAGAAGGAATTTCATAACCATGATCTATTGAGAATAATCGAAAGCCACAAGCCAAGAGAAGTGAAGGACACGAATTCTTTCAGCGACCAAGGGAGCGCGCATAAAGGATGAGCGATTGGATTTGCTCCTCGTTGAGAACGCCCTCGTAAATGGGCATGCCCGCTTCCCCGTTGACGGCGCCCTCGGCAACCTTGGCCGCAGGGTTGAGAATGGACTCCTTCAAGTAAGCCTCGTCGGCGATCACAGTTTCCCCGGTGAGAAGTTTGCGCTTGGATCCGAACAAGCCCAACCAACTCGGACCGGTTCTCCCCTCGCGGCTACCGTCCACCGAATGACAACCGATGCATCCAAGCTGCCCATAGAGATCCTTCCCTTTTTCCAGGGTGGGTTCGAAGGGAAGTTCGACAATAGCTTGCCCATCAACGGTCAGGTCGACCCGGTCATCGGCAAAGCCTTCCCCTTTCAGAGACAACTTGCGCAGGAGATGGACGGTCAGAAAGCTCTTGTTCTTGATCGGCGAACGGTCTTGGGCAGCCAAGTCGAACGAGACTTCCATTTGCATGACCTCACGCATGTCGGGAATCCCGACGAAGACCGTTTTCTTGTCCCGGGAGAGCTTGATTGAGGAAACGGGCAGGTCCTCGCTTCCGGGGGAACCGTCCAGCTTGTAGTTCGGCGAGCCGTACTTGGAGCTGCGCTTGTAGTTCCAACGGCGCACGGAATAGGCATCCGTTTGCAGGGCGGTCTCGGGGTCGAGAGGGCGGGAGAAACGCAAAAGGATTCCACGCTTTCCGGCACGAAGGTCGACCGGAGCGGACAAAACTTTTTCAGGGTTGGACCGAACCCGACCGAGAAAGGTTTTTCCTTTTGCCTTGGTCCCCCAAATATTGAAACCGGTCAGGTAGAGCAACCCGTCGACCGGGTTGACCGCACCCTTGAGCAAGGGATCGTCGAGGGCCAGGGGCAAGGGCGTGACCCCGCCTTGGGAAACAAATTCGTCCGAGTCGGGGTGGACCTGAAAGAGCCTGGGCGGGTTAAAGGAAAGAAGAACGGGCTGACCGGAAAGCCCGGCCATCTTCGAACCGTGCAACCAGAGTACGGCCGCCGCTGAACCGCATTGCTGATGAGGGATCCAAGAGAGAGGCGAACTGACCAACCTGTCCTTGTCCACATCCCCATTCGGGTGCCCGTAAAAGGAGCCCTTTTGGACGAAGGTGACGGGGGTCGAAGGAACGAAATGGCCTTGCTGATCGGTCGCGACGATCTGGTCGGCAACGGGATCATAACCCAAATAGGGCTGGCGAAAACCATCGGCCAAACGGGTGACTTTGCGGCCATCCGGAGAAATGCGCAAAATCGCGCCCGAAGAGCGCCCGACGGTGCTCCCGGTTTGACCGGGTTTGCAAACAACAAAACTCCCGTCCTTCATGACCTCAAGGGCGGAAGCGAATTCCCGGGTCTCGGCAGTCTGGTCGATTTGCGAGCAAAAGAGCTCGTGGTAGTCCGCCTCGCCATTGCCGTCACGGTCATGAAGACGCCAAAGCCCGTTTCGGTCGAAGACGAAGATTTCCTCATCCCTCAACCGCAAGCCCAGCGGCTCGTGCAGACCGGATGCAAAACGGGACCATTTCACTTGCTTGGAACCGGGTCGGAATCCTTCCCCCATCCAAACGTCCCCGTCAAAGGTTACCAGAGCCAGTCGACCATCCTCGAAGAAATCGATGCCGGCGGCCCGGACGGCCCGACCGTAGGGGTTTTCCAAAGGCAAAGGAATGCGTTCAAAATTGAGAGCTTCCTCTTCCTTCTTCCCCTCCAGATCAAGACGGACCGGTTCTTTCCAACGGCGACCCTCGATTCTTGAAGTTTTTCCTGCTTTGGCAGAGAGCGGATAAACAAGGGACACGATTTTTCTCTCTCGGGAGGCGGGGATCGCGCAAACAGCCACACCCTCGACCCTTTCGATCTGCCCATCTCCTTGGCAGGAAAGTTTCGGGGTATCCGGATTGGTTTGGGCGAGAGCGAAGTAGAGAACCTTATCATGGGGTCCGATCTCCAGTCTGCGAACCAAACCATCCTTCCCCAAACGAATGCGTTCGCGAACCAAGGTCATTCCAATTTCATATTCAAACTCGATGGGCGAGCGGAGTTTGATCCCCTTGAAACGCACCACCTTCGGATCCAGTCCGCCACGACCCACGTCTTCCTTCGAGGGGTTCTCCGGACGGGGATCTCTGAAATCAGGAACCCCCGAACCCACGCCCGGGTAAAGTCCGTTTTGAAAAAGAATTTTCCCTTTTGGTTTGGGCAAGGCCTTCTGACCGCTCCCCACCTTCCTCAATTCATAAGGATAACTGTTGACCGACATGCTTGCGTTTTCAAACGGCAGATCCTGGGCCTTCCATACGGCCGCCACCCGAAGCAAGTCCAGGTCGTAGGCCAAATAATGCCCGTTGTCCAAAGGCAAGACAACCGCCCGGGGAGTCAGGTTGTCCTTGATCCCCTCGGATCGTGCATCCACAACGCAGGAAAAGAAAGGAAAGTCTTTCTCAATCCACAGGTTCCAGGGCGGAGGTTGCTTTTTCTCCTTACCCGTTGCGAACGCCATCGTGAAAACGAAGACGAGCGCGAAGAGGCCGGGAGCAAATCTCATCCGAGATACAAGTCTCTTCCTTTCGCGAGGTTTGCGATCTTGCGGTCGGCAATGGAGCGCTTGAGCATCCAGAATCCGCAATCCGGATGCACGAACTTCACCCGACCGGCGCCCAAAGCGCTTTCCGCAGCCTCGATTGCATGGGCGATTTCCTCGGGCGTCTCGATGTGATTGACCTTGATGTCGACCACGCCCAGCCCGATCCCGATCTCGGGACGGATCTCCTTCAACGCCTCAAGGTCATCCTTCGGGCGGTGGGCAAGTTCGAGAACAAGGTGATCGGTATGCAAGGCGTTGAGAAACTCAATCAAGGGCTTCCATTTTCCGGCTTGAATGGTCTGCCCTCCATAGTTGCCAAAGCAAAAATGAACCCCGGTGGGACCCTCGAAGGCATCAAGAACGCGGTTGATGGCCTCGGCGGCAAGCGGGCCGTGGTGCGGGGGGGCCGGGACGTTGGCCGCGGCCACCAGCACACAGGAACAACGTAGCC
>JAYOII010000170.1:5720-6896 GCA_038118685.1 Opitutia bacterium | reverse complement strand
GAACACTTGGGCGATTGGGAAAAAGCCGATCACGGGCCATCATACGAAACCTTTCGATGGGCCATGAAAACTTACCCCATCGACCGGCGGCGGGTTCACCTCATCGGATGGTCAAGAGGCGGGTTCATGGCCACGCGTTTCATCTGGGACCACCTAAAGCACTTCGCCACCGTGACTGCCTACGCCGGGGCTCATAGCCCGGACTGGACGAGAAAGTCTCTCGGAGGATACCCCAATCAAGATTGGGTGAAACTGAAATGGAAGGATGGCATTGTCAATGGGAAGTGGACGGGAACCAGAATCGCTTACAGCGTAGCCTTTCATAATCAATCCCTGAAGGAATTCCTACCCCCAAGCAATGGCAAGCCAGCTGACTTTCTCACCGAGTTCTACCATGTGCACGGCGACAGCGACTACGTTGTCGACGTTGGTCTCACACGATGCTTCACGCGGGAATTGGGTAAAAAGGGCTTTCGATACGTCTACCGCGAATTGGATGGGGTAAACCACTCCAAGGTCTTTCAAGGCGATCCTATCAATATGGTTGTCAATGATGACGTCTTCAGGTGGATCCACGCGACGCGCAACAAGATTCTTCCCCTCGGCGAAGCGGACAAGGCAACGCTCGCGACGATCAAAAGGGACGTCGCCACCATGTCAAATTCGCAGGCCATCCCCCTCATCAAGAAAGCCGCCCGCATTGGTGGTCCTCAAGCAGGCGAGGCGCTCATCAAGGCATTCGATTCCAGGCACGCCGACGTTCGTCACGCCGCGGTGGCAAGTGGTTACTCCACAAGCTATGGGCCTGCCTTTACTGCCAAACTTGTCGAAATCATCAGGGACAACGACCCGAAAAAAGACCAGGACCTTAGGTTCAATGCCTGTCACGTTCTCGGAAGGTATGCAAAATGGCGCCAACTCGATGCCCGGAAAATCATAACCGACGCCGTGCTCGATACCTCTCTTACGCGGTACATCAGGTTCCAACTGATCACGGCAATTTCGAGGCCCTATGAATTGATGATATTTGGCAATATGCATGATGACAGTAAGATTATCCAGACACTGATCAAACTGCTGGACGACCCAGATGGGGGGCTTCGTGGCTATGCCCATATTATTCTCAAAAAAGGAACGGGCGACGTCGGAAAGTTCGGATTCAATCCCGGTCACAAT
>JAYOII010000170.1:0-5710 GCA_038118685.1 Opitutia bacterium | reverse complement strand
GCCATAAGACGTTGGAATGCTTGGGCCGCCGAAGTTACAGCCCCTTTGCTATCCGATAACTTTATAAAAAAGCCTCTGAAATAGTCAGTTGCTGGACAAATAAAATGAAACTCATCCCCACGTTTTTATGCTCCCTTCAGCTGGTTTTCTCTAGTTTTGCCAAGGACAAACACCCGAACGTCGTAACCCTACTCGTCGACGATCTTGGCTACCGTGACCTCGGCTGTTACGGCGGCCCCGTCAAGACTCCCGTTCTCGACAAGTTGGCCGCCGGGGGCGTGCGTTTCACCGATTTTCACTCGGGCGCGCCTAGTTGTTCCCCTTCGCGCGCCACCTTCCTCACGGGCCGCCATCACTATCGGGCCGGAGTTTATTCCGTCATCACCGAACGTCTGCACAAGATGCATCTGCTGACGAGCGAAACGACAATCGCCGAAGTGCTCAAGGAAAACGGCTACGCCACTGCCCACTTCGGCAAATGGCACCTAGGGATGCCCGTAAACAATCGTAAGAATCCCACCCCGGCCGATCATGGCTTCGACTATTGGTTCGGTCTCGTCAACGGCCCGGGCCCCAGCCACAAGAATCCAAACCAGTTTCTGCGCAAGGGCGAACGCGTGGGACAGATCAAAGGCTACTCCTGCCAGATCGTCGTTGATGAAGCCCTCGCTTGGCTTAATGAAAAGCGCGACGCCAAGGAACCCTTCTTTCTCAATCTTTGGTTCAACGAACCCCACGCCCCGATCGCGGCGCCCGACGAGATTGTTTCCCAGTATGGCGCGCTCAACGATCAAGCTGCAATCTACAGCGGCACCATCGACAACACCGACCGGGCGATTGGACGACTCGTCGCAAGACTGGAAAAACTTGGGGAGCTCGAGAATACCATCATCGTCTACGCCTCCGACAACGGCAGCTACCGGCCGGAGCGTAACGGAGAACTGCGTGCTCAAAAAGGGTCTCAATTCGAAGGCGGGCACCGCGTACCCGGTATCTTTTACTGGAAGGGTGGAATCCCGGGAGGACGGGTCGAGGACGAGCCCTCCGGTGTCGTCGATCTCCTTCCCACGCTCTGCGGATTGATCGGAATCGAGAAACCCGCGAAGGTCCATCTTGACGGCTCTGACCTTACACCTCTGCTTACCCAATCTGGCAAATTCAAGAGGCATCAGCCGCTCTTTTGGATGACAGGCGCGAACATGGTCCTTCGAATGGGTGACCACACGCTTTTCGTCTCGGGCACGGCGAAATCACCGATCGACTTCAAAGCCGCCAATCGACTCACCGAGCAAATCAAGCAAGTCCTCGGCGATGACCTCGAGAAAGTGCTGGACGGAAGGGACGTTAAGGATCTTCGCAACCGGCTGTTTAATATCGAGAGATTAGCCAACCCCGAGGCCGATCGCCTGAAGAGACAACTTCGGGATTTGTTCTACTTCAACGAAGCGTGGATCCCCGAACTCAAGAAGAGCGAGCTCGGCCGTGTGCATCAACTCTACGACCTGTCGAAGGATCTCGGGCAGCAAAACAACATCGTAAAAGACCACCCCGAACTCGTTGCCCGAATGAAAAAGAAAGCGGAGGCCATCTATGCGAGCGTCATGGCCGATGCTCCGGAATGGCTCACTCCGGAAGAACAGGCTGCCGCAAAGAAGGGTCGAGCCAACGAACCGCAACGGCCTGCCACCGGAGTCCCCGACGACGATACCGCAAAGCTCCTCGCCCGCATAGATAAGAACGACCTTCCGGACGGCTATCATGGAAGCCGACATCAGCCTTACGTCGATCGCATTATGGCCGGTCTTGAACCCGAACAGCGTGCCCGTGTCGGCCAACTCTGGAAAGAAAAACGCCGGCTCGATTCGGACATGCCCTACCCGGGAGCCTCCTTCGTCAGGATTCTCACCCATGTCGCTTCAGAGAATCAAAAGAGTAAACCGTCCAACATGGTGAAGGCTACTGATAGTTGGGCTCATTGGCGCGGACCCCATGCAAACGGAGTCGCCCCTTCGGCGAAACCACCCACCCATTGGAGCGAGAAAAAAAACCTCCGTTGGAAAGTGCCAATTGATGGGGCAGGTGCATCCACCCCGATCATTTGGAAGGATAAAATCTTTCTTTTGTCAGTAGTCGATACGGGGAAAGTCGATCCTTCCCTGCCTCGTCCTGAAGATCAACCCAAGAGAGTCTTTGATATCACTCATCCCAATACTGAGTTTAAGTTTCTTGTTCTTTGTCTGGACCGCAAAAACGGTAAAGAGTTGTGGAGGAGGGTGGCTACCCGCTTGATTCCACACGAGGGCACTCACCGGGACAATAACTATGCTTCGGCCTCTCCCACCACCGATGGCGAGCTGCTCTATTGCTGGTTCGGGTCGGCGGGTTTGTTCTGTTATGACTTGGAAGGTAATAAGGTTTGGGAGCGTAACTTAGGTGAGGTCAAGATCGGGGCAAGCCTGGGGGAGGGCTGTTCCCCCGTTTTGCATAAGGATAAATTGGTTGTTCTTCGTGACAATCGCGGACAGTCGACGATCCAAGTTTTGAATGCCAAAAAGGGAGAAACCATTTGGAAAAAAAACCGGAGCACCCGGAACGGTTGGGCCACGCCTGCAGTCGTTGAGCATGAAGGAAAAGTTCAGGTCATCACTACTGCATCCAGACCGGAAGCCGGGAATCGCAAGACTCCCGGCAAGGTGATCAGTTATGACCTTGAAAATGGAAACGTCATTTGGGAATGCTCCGGCCTTACGGACAATGCGATTCCATGCCCAATCGTTGAGGGCGGAGTTGCTTACTGTATGACCGGATACCAAGGCTTTTCCTTGCTTGCCGTGCCCATTTCCGGGAGCGGGGACCAATCGGAGAATATTCTATGGACGGGGAATTCGGGAACGCCCTATGTTCCCTCACCAATCTTGTATGACGGACATCTTTATTTCACCCAGTCCAACCAGGCCATCCTTTCCTGTGTCGATGCCCAAACAGGAAAGGTTCTCATGGAACGAACCCGCTTGCCCGGATTGTCAAATGTCTACGCTTCCCTTCTCGGAGCAGGTGATCATATTTACGTGGTCGGGCGCTACGGTAAGACGGCGGTGCTCAAAAGAACGGGTAAGTTCGACTTGGTGGCTACGAACTCCTTGGCCGACCGCTTCGATGCCTCGCCCGCGGTGGCAGGCGATCAACTTTTCTTGCGTGGACATAAATTTCTCTACTGTATTGGTAAGTAAGTAGGGCAATCCAATCGATGAACGTAACCAAAGATAACCTCCGTACCTTTCTAGGCTGGTGCACGGTCATTAACCTGGGGTTCCTTTTATATTGGATTATCGCTCTTGTTTTTGCCCGCGAATGGGTTTTTTGGATTCACACTTCGGCGGTCGAGATATCGAAAGAGAGCTTTGCCGAAATCAATTACGCCATGATGGGCTACTACAAACTGGCGGTGATTCTTTTCAACCTGACCCCGTACTTGGTACTCAGGTTCGCAAAGTTCTCCCGATAAGCCGGAGCGGCGAGGTTTGCCGTTGAGCTGCTTTTATTGAGCGGGGACCTATCCTCCCCCCTGGGCTGGAACGGGGGCGTGGTGGGTTGCGGTCTGAAGCCCGACAGCGGGTTGGCTCCGCAAGCTTAAGTGAAGAGAGGGCGTGGGGCGCCCATTCGCTCCTAGAGCTTGTTTTTCAAACGTTGAATGGTGAGCAGTGCCTCCGACGTGATTCGATTTTGTTGACCCAGGGTCATGGCTGCGGATTGGTTTAGAATCTGAGATTTTCCCAAGTTGGTCATTTCTTTGGCGTAGTCCGCATCCTTGATTCTCCCGTTGGCTTTTTCCAACTCACTCAAGTTCGTGGAGAGGAGCTCCCAAGAGGTTCCGAGCGAATTTTGTTCCGCTCCGTTCTGCGCGCGGGCATCCGAAATAACTTGACTGAAGTTCTCAAATTCAGCCACGCTGTAATCCCAAAGGTCGCCATCCAATGACAATAGGTAATGGTCGGAAACTACCCCACTGGATGTGTCGCCGGCGACGTTTACGTTCAATGAACCGGTTCCGATCGGAGATCCGCTGAAAGCCACGTTCACCGTTCCGTCCGGGTTCACGCTGGAGGTTCCGGCGAGGGTTCCTTTGTCCGCTCCAGAGATGGTGACCGCGGGAGGGGAACCGGCACTGTGGTTGCCGCCCAAACCCGTCAGGTTTGAGGGAGCCTGAACGCTTCCGTTGGCAATTTGAACGTCAAGATCAGTGAAGTCGCTTGGGTTGCCCGTAAAATTTAGGTCGAGCGTTCCATCTCCATTGATGGAAGTGGTTCCTGCAAGCGTGTTCTTGGTTGCTCCGGTTATGGTGACTGTCGGAGGGGGTTCCGTCGGGTTGTATCCGCTCCCGATTCCCGAAAGATTGCCTACCCGGGCCAATCCTTGCGCGACGCCCACGTTCAGGTTGCCCGTGCCGGTGGTTGCACCCGAAAAGGCGACGTTGAGAGTCCCGTCCGCATTGATGGACGACGTACCCGTGAGCGTCCCTGCATCAGCTCCCGTTATGGTAACCGCAGGCGCGGGGTCTCCCGCCGTATATCCGGAGCCTATGCCCGAGAGGTTGTTGACCCCAAGGACACCGGTGGCGACGTTCATGGTGACGTTGTTGGTATCAGTAGGGTTTCCCGTAATGGTCACGTTAAGGGTTCCGTCGGAATTGACCGAAGAAGTCCCCGCAAGGGTGCCTGCGTTTGGGGAGGTGAAGGTTACCGTGGGAGGAGTCTCGGTGGTTTTGTATCCCGTCCCGATGGAGTTGAAGTTGGTTGGTACCCGGATGATTCCGTTGGCGATGGTTGCGGTCAGGTTTGCGTTGCCAGTGGGGTTGCCGGAGAATGAAACGTCGAGAGTTCCGTCCGCTTTAACGGTTGCGGTTCCGGCGAGAGTCCCTGCATCGGTTCCCGTAATGACGACGTTCGGAGCGGTTTCGGTTGGATCGTAATTGGATCCAATGCCATTCAGGTTCGCGGGTCGGGCGGCGAGACCATTGGCGATGTTTACGTTAAGGTTTCCAGTTCCCGTAGGGGTTCCGGTAAAGGCGACGTTGATCGTTCCGTCGCCGTTGATGGTGGCGGTTCCGGCAAGCGTACCCGCATCGGCTCCGGTTATGGTGACCGTGGGGGCGGCTTCGGTCGGGTCATAGCCGGTTCCAATACCTGCGAGATTCGCCGGGCGCGGGTTGATGCCGTTGGCCACGGCTACGGTTAGGTTTCCGTTCCCCGAGGGGGCGCCGGTAAAAGTGACTCGGACCGTTCCGTCCGGATTGATCGAAGAAGTAGCGGCAAGAGTTCCCTTGTCGGTCCCGGTTATCGTAACGTTGGGTGCCGTCTCGGTCGGATCGTACCCGGAGCCTATGCTGGCGAGATTGGCCGGGGGTTGAATAGTGCCGCTGGCCACTGATACATTGATGTCGATCGGGTCCTCGTATGCAAAGACCCTTCCACCGTTTCTTCCGACGTAGGCGATGGTTCCGGTTGAGTTGAAGGCTGGAGTGGACTGAGTTGATCCACCCATGTCGGCGTGCCAGATTACTCCGTTTAAATTGGTGTTGTTGCCCCAGGCACCTGGGTTTGTTCCATCAAGAGAGAATACCCGACTGTCATTTGAGGTGAAGACCACTTGATTGGATGCATTGACGACGGGGGACTGGCGGGTGAAGTTCGATCCACCTACCCGAAAGCTT
>JAYOII010000169.1:0-6918 GCA_038118685.1 Opitutia bacterium | reverse complement strand
GTATGGAAAAAATGGTTCGCTAGAGGAATACGATTCAAGGACTGAATTTAAGCCGTTTAGATCAGCATATTTGACGGGAGGGCGTTGGGTCAGCAAGGGAATGAGTTCCAACGGGTCTTTGCCCGATTTTATTTTGTAAAGGATCGCTTTTGTAAGAATAAACTTTGTTTTTTCCTCAAGCTTAAATTCCTTGAGCAACAAATTTTTTTGGCTTTCAGTAGCGTTATCCTCGAACCTTACGAAGATTTCATCCTTTACGTAAGCTTCTCCAAAAACCCGATGATTGATCAATCCGACAAAGCAAAACAGAATCAGATAAAAAATAAATCTTTTCATACAGCACACTCATAGAAAGTACACAGACAAAGCAATACAAGATTAAAAAGGGAGGAAAAATTACGCTTTATAAAAACGAACTCCTGATCAGTCCGTCTCTTCGCAAAGTTCGGCTCCCTTGATCAGGCGGCAAAATTCTTTTTTCGAAACTTTTACGACGGGTTCCTCCGGGGCATGGAGAGTGAAGGAAAGCTTGTACCGGATGGTCATGCGGGCCCATTCCGTGATGCGGTAATACTTGTCACCTTTTTTCCAAACCTGTCCTTGCTTGAGTTTCATTCGGCAAAACCCTTGCATCAAAAACGAAATTGAGCGAACGAATTCAATCACCGATTTCGGAATCCCCGCCCTTTCCCGAAAAATCCGGCATCTCGTTGTAGGCAAAAACGAAGTAGAGCCCCAGCCAAAGGCATTGAGAATAAGGATAACTGAGGAAAGGCAAAACGATTCCCCCCGCGAAACACAAACCAAGCAACCACTCCAGACCGATCCAGCCAAAAATCCAAACCATGAGCAAAGGAACGATCCAAAAAAAGCAAATGAGGGCGTAACTGATGGGAATGCCACCGATGAAAAACCCATCCTCTCGACTGTATTGGAATCCGCAGGAAGAACACTTGTCGTGGCGGTTGAACAGATTTTCAAGAACAGCACCCTCGCCACAACGAGGACAACGGTTCCGGATCGTACGGTACAAATAGAAAGGCTTCATATCCTTCCCTATCCAATTGCTCGGCTGAAAAATATCAAAGTCAACCAGGCGATCCTTGGTTGCGTAACGCTTTGCTTTGTGTCAGCGCTCGCCGTAGACGGGGGGCTTCCAACCTTTGGGCAATTTCCCTTGGGGCCGTACCCCAACCGCATCGGCAGGGATGGGGTGATCCTTCGGTTCGAGGAGCGGAAGGTCGTCGGGAAGGTGCTTGATGAACATTTCCTTGAACTCGATGGTCATGGGCGGGCCCTTGTGCACTTGCATGGCGAGCACGCCGTCGAGCACCCTGCCCTTCTCGTCGAAGTCAATCAAATCGGCGGTCGGATGCCCGTCGATCCAGTGACGGTGGCGGTTGCCCTCCACGAGAATTCGGTACTCATGCCAAACGTCCGGGGCAAATTCCTTGACCTCAAACCTCCCGACAATCCAACGGTCCCCCTTGGGGTCGACCACCACTTTTTCCCCGGTATGGGAGAGAATCCGTCGACCCTTTTCCTCGTAAAGCATCCCATTGTATTGGGGTTTTCCGGCCACGACGTCGCACTGGTATCCGGTCAGGGCGTCCAACCCCAACTCGGGAAGATGGGTACTGCGGTACTGGATTCCGCTGTTTCCTCCGGCGGATACGCGCACCTTGACCTTGAGGTCGAAATTGCGGACCGTTGCCGCTTTCCAGGTAATGAAATGATTCCTCTTGAGCGTGCCGTCGGCCTTTCCGGTCAGGACGCCTTTGTTCATCGACCAGAACTTCGGATCGCCCGACCAGCCCCGCAGGCTACCCCCGAGCAGGCTCGAGAAACCATCGGCCCCCGGACGGTTCGCCACGGTGGCGGCAGCCTTGGGATGAGGGGGCGTGGAAACACTCAAAGGACCTTTTGGGGGAGAGAGCGGCCCCCCCAACTCTTTGACACGACGGTCGGTCGCCTTGCGCATTTTTGCGAGAGTCTTCGCATGCTTGGAATCCTTGGCCAAGTTGACGAGTTCGTCGGGGTCGTTCTTCAGGTCATGAAGAAACTCGTAGTTGCCCTCGTCGACGTAGCGGACGTACTTGAAACGGTCGTTGCGCAAGCCCTCGAAGGGAGGAATGCGGCTACGGACGGCAAAGTGCTCGTGAAAGGTATGGGTCCGCCAGTCGTCGGCTTTGCCGCTGTTCACGAGCGTCTTGAAGCTCCGGCCCTGATAGCTTTCGGGAATGGGAAGCCCTGCCCAATCCAAAAAAGTCGAAGGTAAATCGAGGTTCAAGACGGACTGTTCGAGAACTTGTCCGCGGGCTGACTTGGGCGAACGGGGATCGTAGACCACCATGGGCACACGAAGGGATTCCTCGTAATGGGACCACTTGCCGGCAAACCCGCGGTTGCCCATGTGGAAACCATTGTCCGCGGTGTAGACGATGATCGTATTGTCCGCCAAGCCTTTTTCCTCGAGAACCTTGAGGAAGCGGCCAATGGCGTTGTCGATGCCGGTGGTCATGCGGAGGTAGGCCCGCATGTTGATGCGATACTTGCGATCCGAATTCCAGCGCCAGAAGAAGCGCTCACGGTTGATGGTGGTCTTGAGAAAATCGGGCTGGCTTTCAAAAATCTTCGGATCGTTCAGGCGGGGAGGCGCGATCTCGTCTTCCTCGTACATCCCGTCTGCCGAAAAAGGCCAAGGGAAATGGCCGACTCCCGGCCGGCGGTCGCTGTCCTCGGCATGGCAGGCGTTGAACCACATGTTCAAGGCAAAGGGCTTGCCCTTGGGTTGGCTCTCGAGAAATTCGATCCCCCGGTCCACGATCAAATCGGTCTCGTGACGGAGCGAGCCGTCCGCTTGTTTCTTGTAAAAGGGATTGCGTCCGATCGGGTTGTAGACCTCGAAGTAATCGCTGGCCTTGAAGCCCTTGGGCATCTTGGCGTGCCACTTGCCGGCAAACCCGGTCCGGTAACCGGCCTTGCGCAGGATACCCGGGTAGAGATGCTTGATCGACTCGGGGGTCGCCAAGTCGTGCTGCCCGGGAGTGCCGAAACTCCGGCCGGTGAGCCCCGTAAGAATGGTGGTCCGGCTGACCCAGCAAATCGATTGACTGACGAATGAATTCGCGAAGCGCGTGCCGTTCTCCGCCAGACGGTCGATGTTGGGCGTCTTGGCAAGCGGATGTCCGTAGCAACCAAGGGAGCTCGAGGTCTGATCGTCGGTAAAAAAGAAGACGATGTTGGGACGCTTGGCGTCGAGCTTGGAAAAGAGAAAAAGGAAGAGGCAGGCGAGGATGAGGAATCGATGTTTCATGATTTGTAATGGAGGAAAGGTATTCATTCGGAACGTCGGGCAAAAGGAAATCCTTACGGAATCGGGCAAAGGGTATGCGGGTTTACTTGGACTTCTTCTCCAAGTCGGCCTGATATTGCTTGGCCAGTTCCTGAAGGCGCTTGAGTTCGGCGGGGTGATCTTCCGCCCAGTTACGCTCCTCGCCCGGGTCCTTGGCCAAGTTGACGAGAAAGTGTTTCTTGTCGGCGTTGTTCATTTCGGGAATGCCGGCCGGGCGGACGTTCTCGCGGGCTTTGGCGTAGAGCTTCCAATCCCCTTCCCGCATGACCCATTGGCTGTTCCGGTTGCCCAGCTGCCAATAGTAGCTTTCGTGCGGTGTCGGAGCTTTGGGGTCCTTGACCACCTTGGCGATCGACTTGCCGTCGAGGTGATGCCCTTTGGGAATCTTTGCTCCCGTCCACTCGGCCAGGGTCGGGAACCAATCGGTACCGGTCACGAACTGCTTGCGTGCTTCCCCCTGAGGTATGCCCTTGGGCCAGGAAACCACGCTGGGCACCTTGATTCCTCCTTCGAACAAGTTGCCCTTGTGCCCCCGGTAAGGCCCGGCGCTCCCTCCCCCGCCAAAGGTTCGCTCCTCCACCGAATGTCCGTGATCGGACTGAAAGATGACGATCGTATTCTCGCGCAAGCCCTCTTTCTCCAAGTGATTGAGCACCCGTCCGACCAGTTCGTCCGTCGTGGACATAAAAGCGGCGTACTTGTCCCTTGGATGCGGAAGATCCTTGTACTTGAGACGCCATTTGTCAGTGGCTTGGAGGGGATAGTGAGGCCAGTTGATGGCCCAGTAGACGAAGAACGGCTTGGTCTTGTTCCTCGAGATGAAGCCCTTGCACTCGTCCACCATCATGTCACCGAAGTATTCCCCGTCCCGCCAAATTTCCTTTCCTTGTTTCCAGAGATCGTGCCGGTTGGGTCCGTACCAATAAAAGAAGTGCGAATAGTTGTCGATGCACCCCCCCATGTGGCCAAACGAATAATCGAAGCCCTGGCCGTTGGGCATGGTCTCGGGCGTGTACCCAAGATGCCACTTCCCAATGTGCCCGGTTACGTAGCCGTTTGACTGCATCAGCTCGGCAATCGTCACTTCGGAGGGCGGCATGCCGGCCTGACCTTTGGTCGAACCGACGTTACCGGGGACCCCTGCCCGTGCAGGAATGCGACCGGTCAACAAGCCCGCCCTGGAGGCCGAGCAAATGGCGGAGGGGGCGTACATGTTGGTAAAACGGATGCCCGTTTCGGCAATCCGGTCGATCGTGGGCGTATGCAAATCCTTGGACCCGTAGCAGCGGGCGTCCACGCTTCCCTGATCATCGGTGTAGACCAGGAGGACATTGGGTTTGGCCGCCCACAAAAAAACAGGCAGGCAAAGGATGAAGAGGTGGAAACAATAGGAGGCAGGGCCCATGAGCCCAAGATAAAAGGGGGCGGATCAATCGGGCAACGGAAAAGGGTCGCTGCCGGAAGGATTTCGGTCCGGGTCCTTGAAAACGTATTGGAGAGCCTTGTGGAGATCGGGGTGGCGCTCCTTCATTTTTTCGGGACGCTCGAAAAAGTACTCGGCGGTGACGGCGAGAAATTCCTCGTTGCCCATGGTGATAACGCAACCTTTCCAAACGAAAAATCAGAATCCCCTGTTGACTAGATCTTGATTACCTTGCGAAACATCAGTACCGTGTATTGTAAATTAAACAGAGAATTGTAATGGGAATTCATTTCAAAATGAGTTATTTTGCTTAAGGTTTCCTAGAATTTTACCCAGCTTCAATCATCATGACCACCATCATCGTTCTTATCGTCATCGGCGTTCTCTTCTTGTTCCTGATCATGGCCCTGATCGGCATTTACAACAAGCTCGTCACTTTGAAGAACCGTTTTCAAAACGCATTCTCGCAAATCGAGGTCCAACTGCAAAGACGATACGACCTGATTCCCAACCTGATTGAAACGGTCAAGGGCTACATGAAGCACGAACGGGAAACCCTGGAGGCCGTCATTCAAGCCCGCAACCAAGCCATGGGAAGCCTCAAAGACGCATCCATGAACCCCGGCGACGCGGGCGCCATGGCCGGTTTGGCCGGAGCCGAGGGATTGCTCGGCGGTGCCTTGGGCAAGTTGTTCGCCCTTTCGGAAAGTTATCCGGATCTCAAAGCCAATCAAAACATGGCCAACCTGCAGGAGGAGTTGACCGCAACCGAAAACAAGGTCGCGTTTTCCAGGCAAGCCTTCAACGACGCAGTAACCACCTACAACACCTACAAGCAAACTTTCCCCCCGGTTTTCTTCGCCGGTATGTTTGGGCACGGACAAGACGCCACTCTGCTCGAATTCGAGAGCAAGAAAATCAACGAAGCCCCCAAAGTAGAGTTCTAGGAATACGGACCGTCCGAGTCTTATCCGTCCGGATTGATGGATTTCTTCGAGCAACAAGACCAAGCCCGAGCCAAAACGGGGACCCTCGTCTTTTACTTTCTGATGGCGGTGGTGTGCATCATCATTGCGATCTTCGCCCTGTTTTCCACGGTCTTCATGTACATGGAGGAATACCGTTCTCTTGCCTGGTCGATCGAACTCGCTCTCATGACTACTCTTGGCACGGTTTCCGTCGTAGCCTTGGCCAGCCTCGGCAGAATCGCATCTCTTTCTTCCGGCGGATCCACGGTGGCGGAAGCCTTGGGAGGCAAGTTGATCTCACCCAACACGGGAAATCCCTTCGAGAGAAGGATTCTCAACGTGGTGGAGGAAATGGCCATCGCTTCGGGAACGCCCGTTCCACCGGTCTACTTGATGGAGGAAGAAGGCATCAATGCCTTTGCCGCCGGTTTCGCCCCCCGTGACGCGGTGATCGGAATCACCCGTGGTTGCGCGACCAAGCTGACAAGGGACCAACTGCAAGGAGTCGTGGCCCATGAATTCAGCCACATTCTCAACGGAGACATGCGCATCAACATCCGCCTTACGGGGGTTTTGTTCGGCATAGTCTTTCTCGCCCGTATCGGTGAAATCATGCTCTATGCAGGCCGCGGGTCAAGTCATCGCAGACGAAGCAAAGACGACGGAGGAGGAGCCTTTGTAATGATTGGAATCGGACTGGTCGTGATTGGTTTGATCGGCGGTTTTTTCGGCTCGCTCATTCGGGCCGCAGTGAGCAGGCAAAGGGAATTCCTCGCCGATGCCGCAGCCGTTCAATTTACCCGCAACCCGGATGGCATCGCGGGCGCGCTCAAACGAATCGGTGGATTTTCCTGCGGGTCGAACATAGGGGTTGCGGGCGCCAAAGATTTTTCCCACATGTTCTTCGGCTCGGCCATGAGCAGCATGTTCGCCACCCACCCTCCGCTCCCCGTGCGCATCCTGCGAATCGATCCGAACTGGAAAAACACCTATCCGAATACCGACGAGATCAGCGAGCAGGTCACCGAGTTTTCCGGGTTATCCGGTGTATCCGGTTTTTCTTCCGGCCAACAGGCGGCAACCCCTTCTCCTCAAAGCGCCCCCGAACCGAGACCCGAAGAGAAAAGCGAGTCCGCCCGGACCTTCCTGAAAACCGCCACCGCTCCCGGAAA
>JAYOII010000168.1:3660-6944 GCA_038118685.1 Opitutia bacterium | reverse complement strand
AATTGCGTTGGTTCCACCACTTCCCAGTCGGGGTCGCGGGTAGAGTCAATCCCGGTATCATCGACGTTGTCTACGCTTTCCATTGGTTCGCCCGGAACGGGGCATAGGGTTTGGTCGGCGAGCGTCTTGTCGTTGGCGAGGGCGCCGGAGAGTTCGATCGGTTCCGGCGACTTGGTTACTTTCCGCGAGCTATCCTCTGCGGTCTCGGGAACTTCAAGGTCGGATTTGTCCTCCCTTGCCAACTGCATTTCCCGATGCATGCTGTCGGAAGTCTTGGCAAGACCGTCGTACAATGGTGATTCCATGAGTAAACAATGATCTGACTGCAGGGCTTTTGCAAATAATAAAAGCTACTGCCTGTGGGGTCGCGATTCGACCAAAGGTGAAGTTTTGCGTTGATCAAAAGCAGTTTGAAAGGCAAGATGGTCGAATCATGCCAAGAGAAAGTATCGTACTCGAATGCACCGAAGCCCGGAAGGAAGGCAAGCCTCCCTCCCGTTACATGAGCTCACGCAACAAGAAACTTCAGACCGAGTTGGTCGAGAAAAAGAAATACAACCGATTTTTGCGCAGGCACACCCTGCACCGCGAGATCAAGAGCTGATTCTTTTTCAGAGTCCCAAGATTCCCACAAGGGACTTGGCTATCCGCTGAATTGCCTGACTGGCAGAGTTTTCGGGGTTCGTCACGACAATGGGCGTACCATGATCCCCACCCATTCTGACTTCTTCATGCAGGGGGATTTCTCCTAAAAAACCGGTTTGCAGGACCCGGGCGGTCTCCGCACCCCCTCCTTGTCCGAAAAGGTAGGACTTCTTTTGTGAGTCCTCGTCTTCCAAGTAGCTCATGTTTTCGACTACCCCGAGAATCGGAACGTTGACTTTTTCAAACATCCTGGCACCCCGGCGCGCTACGTCCACAGCCGCCTTTTGCGGCGTTGTGACTAGAACGAAGCCATCCAAGGGAAGGATCTGGGCGAGGGAAAGTTGAGCATCCCCGGTGCCCGGGGGGAGATCGATCAGCAGAACGTCCAGTTCTCCCCAGTCGACGTTTTCCGAAAATTGTTGGATTGTTTTCATGACCATCGGCCCCCGCCAAACGATGGGTGTCTCCTCGTCGACCATGAACCCCATTGACATAACCTTGACACCATAGCTCTCGATGGGAGAGATGAGGTTTTCAGCGACGCTTTGAGGCTGTCCGGCGGCCCCGATCAAAAGAGGGACCGAAGGACCGTAGACGTCGCAGTCCATCAGGCCTATTTTTCCGCCTTTTCCTTCGGAGGAAAGAAGCTTTTCCAAGGCGCATGACAAATTGACCGCAACGGTCGATTTGCCCACGCCGCCTTTCCCGCTCGCTATGGCCACGATCTTCTTGACCTTGCCCATGGAGGATGAGCGTTCGTTTTCGGAACCGCCAGACCGGGGTTGTCCTTTTTGACCTTTGAGCACGACCTGGACTTCGATCTCGCGGATGGATTCTTCCTCGAGCAAGGTTTTTTCGATCTCTTTCTTGAGTGTTTGCGGAACAGTCGGATCACTCGAGCCAAGTTCGAGTTTAACGAAGGCTTTACCGCTTTCGTCGAGCGTGGCTTGTTGGATTAATCCGAAAGAAACAATATCCCGGCTGAATCCAGGGTATTTGACTTTGGCGAGCGAGGCGAGAATGAGATCGTCAGACATGGCTAAAAGGTTCGACAATGCCCGAAGAGACACGCTGGGCAAATGAAAAGTTTGAGAAAAGTTTGAGCGATTTTGCGGGATCGCCCGTCAAAAAATACGAATGCGAGCTTTTGCGCTTGCTGAGTTTGGTGGGTTTTCAAATGTTATGCACATGAATGTGGAATCGAATGGATGGAAATGGAGCGGTCTCGGATCGGCTCGGGTTGTTCTTTTAGCGTCGCTTGCAATGCTTGCCCTGATGATCGCGAGCCCGTCGTACGGCCAAGGCGGAAATACAATCGTTTTGGGAACGATTGAGGCTGAATTGAAAAAAAAGCAAGTGCCTTTGGACTTGGGCAAGACCCCAAGGTCCTTGACCCCCTTGATTGCCAAGGCGGTTTCGGTACATGGTGGCTTGCGGTTGGCTCCGCCGAGTCAAAGCCGTTACAGCGTGTATTTTTCACCTCTCGGAGGAGGGCAGGTGAAAGTGGAGATTTCCAAAGGCCATTCGGGTATTCCCAAAAAAGCTTTCAAAACTTTTGTGGTCCAAGGGAGTTCAATCGATGCGGCCGTGCTCAAGGGCTGTGACGGAATGGTCCAAGCAATTCTTGGAATACCCGGCTTCTTTTCCGGTAAAATCTGCTATCTTTCCAAGCTTTCGGGAAGTAAGGAAATATTCGTTTCCAATTCTTTGATGACTTCGGCACAACCACATACTGCTTTTAGGAAAATTACCTTCAATCCAAGTTGGGACAACGCAGGAAAGGGCATTTTCTTCACCAGTAACCGAAAGGTTTTCAACAACATCGAGCATTTGGATCTATCGACTAGAAAGATTTCCAACGTCGCGAATTACCGGGGAAGCAATTTGAGGGCCGTTCAGAACCCCCTTAACTCGCAGGTGGCCATGATTCTCTCAACTTCCGGCAACCCCGAAGTCTGGCTTGCCGCCACCCCTGAATCCAGACCCAAGCAAATCACCAAGAACAAGAGCAATGAGTCCGGACCCTGTTGGTCTTCCGATGGCCGCCGCTTGATCGTGACCTCCGACAGCCGTGGCAAGCCCCAACTTTACGAAGTCTCGCTTTCAACGGGTCGCCTGACGAGAATCTCCACGAACGTAAGCTCGCACTGCACGGAAGCGAGCTGGAATCCGACCGACCCGACGAAGATTGCTTTTACGGCTGCAGTGGGCGGGGGCTTCCAAGTGTACGAGTATAGTTTTTCCTCCAGAACCAGCCGTGCATTGACCGGAGGAAGAAACCACGGCATGCAGCCTTGTTGGGCCAATGACGGACGGCATTTGTTCTACACCGAAAGATCCTCAGCCGGAGGCACCCGCCTGATGGTTTTGGATACCGAATTGCAAGGGGCAAAACCTGTTGCCTTGCACGGGGCAAGTTTTGGAAACTGCTCTCAGGCAAGTTTTCATTATCCACGCCAAGGATAGATTTTTCTCGCCCCTTTGCCCCCCCATATCGTAAAGAGGGGAGTCCATGCACATGCTTCGCAAATCCTGCCTTTTCCTTTTGCTTGTCTTTCCTTTTTTTCTTTTCGCCGAAAGGGTGGAAATCGAGCTCCAGTCGGGTGCCTCGGTTTCAGGCGAAGTCTTAAAGAAAAGTA
>JAYOII010000168.1:0-3560 GCA_038118685.1 Opitutia bacterium | reverse complement strand
GAAATCGAGCTCCAGTCGGGTGCCTCGGTTTCAGGCGAAGTCTTAAAGAAAAGTACGGACCATTGGGTTCTCGATTTGGGTTTCACGGTTTTGCAAATTCCCGCCAAAGAATGCGTGAAGATCAAGGAAGTGAAATCCGGAAAGGTTCTTGGCTCAGCCAAGAAGAGCCATTTGTATCGGACCGATCAGCGGTTGAAGAACCGCCCGCTCGGCGATTTGGTATCCGAGTTGGGAGAATGCGTGGTGATGATCCGTACTCCGATCGGTTTAGGCTCGGGTTTTTTGATTCACCAAGACGGGTACGTGATCACCAACGATCACGTGGTCGCCGGAGAACGTCAGGTTTCCATCACTCAATTTACGCAGAAGAACGGAGAATTGATCAAGGAGAACTATGACAACGTGAGGATTGTCGCGACCGGGGGAAACGTCGATCTTGCCTTGCTCAAAATCGAGGGCCATACGAACAAGGTTTTCCCAACCGTTGTGCTTGGTTCTTCGACTGAACTCCGACAAGGTGAACGTGTCTTTGCAATCGGAAGTCCCCTCGGCTTGGAAAGAAGCGTATCCGAGGGTATCGTCAGTTTGCGCAACCGTATCATTCAGGACCGCTTGCACATTCAAACCACCGCCGAGATCAGCCCGGGCAATTCGGGAGGGCCCTTGTTCAATTATCGGGGGCAAGTGGTTGGAGTGAACAACATGAAAGTGGTCAGCACCGGTGCCGAAGGCCTGGGCTTTTCCATTCCTGTGCGTGAGCTCAAGACCTTTCTTGAGAACCGTGATGCTTTTGCTTTCGATCCGCGTAATCCAAATGCGGGTTATCGATACCTTCCGCCTCCTCGCTGACCTCGAACTTCCAATCATTCAATCATCATGAAATTCCGCCTGCGTTCAATCCTCTCCCTGTTTGTCATTGTCGGCTTTGCCGACGTTCTTGTTGCCGAAACAAAGCTCCTCGACCGGATACCGGAGGACTCGGTCTTGGTGGTCTCGTTGGACGACTGGTCTGACTTTTCGGAAAAAATCGAAGATGGTCCGCTTGGCCTTTTTTCCCAAAGTCCCGCTTGGAGCAAAATGAGCCAATGGATGGAGGAAGAGTTTGAAAGTGAATTTGGAGCCAAGGAACCAGCTCTGGAGGAAATGATCGACCAAATGAAGGATTGGAAGGATTCTTTCGATGGTGGAATGGTCCTTTCCTTGGGTGGGTTCGAGAAAATGGTCGGGATGCTGTCTGACGGTACGGAATTCAAGGACATGCCTCCTCCGACGGTGGTGTTTCTCATTGAGACCGAAAAGACCGACAAGGATCTTGTCAAAACGCTCAGGTGGATGAAGAAGGAAATCAAGCGGACGGACGGAAACTTCGAGTGGGACCGTTCGACCATTGAAGAAACGCAGGTTCATTGGATCGGACCAAACAAAGGGAAATACCATGAGAAGGCGGCCGTTTTCGTGAACGACAAAATCCTTCATTTGATTTTCGGCGGGGAGGAACCTGTCCGAGAAGCGCTCTTCCTCGGGGCCGGAGACGATTCGTCGAAGGCAATTTCGGACAGTGATCAATATATGGACTTGTTCGATGAAATTGGGGAAGGGGATGCCCGTGTTTTCATGAACTTCACTCCCTTGGTCTCCATGATGGAACAGCTTGCCGAGGATCCGAAGTTCGAGCTTCCCGAAAATCCTTTTGGAATCAAAACGGAAGCCTTGATGCAAGCTTTGGGCTTGGATTCGATGGATTGTTTGGGGCTGCAAATCGATCTGTCCGGCGAAAGTCTCTCTTTATCGAGCGCCTTTTTCGTGAACAAGTACGAAGGAATCTTTTCTCTCATGGAAGACGATGGAAAGAAAGCCAACCTGCATTCGTTTGTTCCAACGAATCTGATGACTGCCTCTTCCGCGAGGTACGATCTGTCGAAGTTGTGGCCCAAGATGGAGGAAATGATGCGCGAAATCAGTCCTCAACTCCTTTTGCTCGTGAATTCGCAAATTCAAGCCTTTGAAGATCAAATCGGAGTTCCTTTCAGAAAGAACGTACTGGGATCCCTTGGGGACGACGTCGTTTCTTTTTCCCGTTTGAATGCCGATTGGACCGAAAGCGTCGGCCGACTTTTTTCGGACGAGGACGACCTTGATGAACTCAAGATCGATCAGTTGAGCTCTCCGACGAGTGACGTCTACGCCATTTCCCTGCGTGATCCCAAGCTTTTCGATCAAGCTTTGCGGGCAACCGTGGACGGAGCGACCAAGGGCGCGGATATGTTTGAGGAGAGGAAGTACAAGGGTACTGTCATTCGTTCCATGCGTGGGCTTGATCAAGCGGGTGTTTCAATCAGTTATGCGGTGACCGACAAGTGGTTGCTTCTCACCATGGGTGCGGATCAGTTTCTCAATCAGGTCATCGATCGGATGCAATCCGATCAAAAGAGCCTGTGGGACAGGAAGGACGTCAAGAGCGCCCTGAAGGATTTCCCTGATCAGGTCTCCCAGGTCGAATTTTTTGATCTCGGACAGCTCTTGAAAATGCTCAAACCCATGATGGGGGAGATGATGGAAGAGGAGCTCGAGGACTTGGACTTGAAAGCCGAAGATCTTCCTGATTTCCCATACTTCATGTTGGGTTGGGCGAAATACGTCAAACGAGGTCTGGTTTCAAAGGTCACTCTTTTTCCCTCGTCGTCCAAGTGATTTCCCCTTTTCGGTCCTTCGTTTGTCGGGTATCTTTTTTCTGTCTTGCCTATGGCTTGACGGGGGAAGAAAAACCAAGGTTTTTGCTCTCCGCCCCGCAAGTGATGAAGGCCGGTTGGAATGCCCGGATTCTCAAGCATCACGATTTGAATAAAGACGGGCTCGAGGATCTTGCTTATTTCAACTTGGATCGATCGAGAATCGAGTTCCTTTACCGAACGAAGGATGGCAAGGTTCCCCCGCGTGTCAGGTCCGCCCAACCGGATCGTTGGGAACCCCCTCTCGAAGACGCTCCTTACGTCAAGGAATACCTCTTCGTTTCCGAGGATTTGACCAGCTTCGCATTCGGCGACCTCAACGACGACGGATCAGCCGATCTTGTCCGTGGAAGTCCGGGGGACGGGGTGTTCGTTCATTTGCGGACGAAAGACGACAAGTGGAGCGAGCCCGTCGAAATCGAAACGAAGACCTTGAAGGCTTATTCTCAGGCGATCAAGATCATGGGCAAATCAGGGGATTCGCCTGCCCGGATCTTTTTGTTTACCGAAGAAGGGTTGGAAGTCTTGCCCTTTGGCAAGGGCAGGCCGCTTTATCCCTCGAAGCTCTTCCGTGAAGACGCCAAACGGGCCAATGGCTTGGACTTTCTTGACCTTGATGGGGACGGACGTCTCGATTGGCTCTATTCCAAGGCGGGTTCGGACCGTTCCTTGAGAATCCGTCACGGTGTTTCGGACGGTTTTGGACCGGAGCACTCTTTTGATTTGGCTCTTGGCTCATCCTTCAATCCTTTGCCCAAGGCCAAGATAGGCAAGGCCCCGGTTCGCTTCTGCGCCATTGACAGGCTTTCCGGCGAATCGCTGGTTTTCTTC
>JAYOII010000167.1:0-6952 GCA_038118685.1 Opitutia bacterium | reverse complement strand
CTCGTCAATGGGGCGGGAATCAACTCCCCGACCCCCTTTCTCGAAATCAGCGAGGAAGAATTCGACAGGATTCTCGACGTCAACCTGAAAGCCGTTCTACTAAGTTGCCAAACTTTCGGGCAAACCATGCTCGATCAGGACAAGGGAGGAAGCATCATAAACCTCGGTTCCATTTCCGGCTTAAACCCCCTGTCACGGGTTTTTTCCTATTCCGCAAGCAAAGGAGCCGTCCATAATCTGAGCAAGAATTTGGCCCGGGAATGGGCTCCGAAAAAAATTCGGGTAAACGTACTCGTTCCCGGGTTTTTCCCAGCCGAGCAAAACCGGAAGGTCCTGACGCCAGACCGGGTGGATTCAATCATGACCCACACGCCCATGGACCGGTTCGGCAACAAAGAAGAGTTGATAGGAGCCACCCTTTTGCTTGCTTCCGACAAGGCGGGTTCCTTCATCACGGGAACTGAAATGGTCGTGGACGGTGGTTATAATTGCATGACCATTTAGGCACCCGCACCAAAACATAATGGCTTTGCCTCGGCAAGAGGTTTGCCTGAAAACCGATACCCCGTGTTTCGCTCAATTGCTTGCGAATTCCGCAAAAAACAAAAAAGCCGTCGGTCTTGCCCAAGCCGACGGCTTAATTAGTTTGTGTTTTAAGGAACACGGATCCTGACTTTTTGTATCGCAAATAGGATCCACTAAGTAAAGTCAAAGACTGCTCAAACGCATTTTTTACACAAAATACCCCAAGATAATGTATCATAATGTACCTAGCGGCAGGATTATGCACCTACTCATTCTCCTGTTGCAAGAAGACCAAAGCCTGATGCCACAGACCGTTTTCGAAAAAAGGAGCGCCCAAGCATTGCCAGCGCCCTGAAGACTGGTAAAGAAATCCCTCCTTGTCCTTGTATTCACGCTGAATTTGCTCGTTCACTTCCTCGGTCAAGCCTTTCAGCAGGGAGTCCTTTATTATCTTGTATTTTCTTTGAACCATCGTCATCAATAATTCAAAAATATTCCGGATTCCCGCAACTGATTTCTTTTCCGAAAAGAACCAGAAAGCAACAACTGCGATCTTTCACAACGCCCAAAATCATTAAAAGCTAATGCCAAGCAAAACCTCTTCCAAGACCAAAGTATCCACGGAGAGCACACTCTCGAAAAACGACGTTGAGGCGATCGACGAACTCCGGCAGTCCTATGCCGAAATCAAGACTGAACTTGGAAAGATCATCATTGGGCAAGAAGAAGCGATCGAACGGATGTTTCTCTGCATGCTATCCCAGGGGCACGCCCTCCTTATGGGAGTCCCCGGATTAGCCAAGACTCTCCTCGTCAACTCGATATCTCAAACCACCTCTCTTTCCTTCGGTCGAATTCAATTCACCCCGGATCTTATGCCTTCCGACGTAACGGGTACGGAAATCCTGCAAAACAAAAAGGATGGAGAGGGAAGGGAATTCGTCTTCATCAAAGGACCGATTTTCGCCAACGTCATTTTGGCGGACGAGATCAATCGGACTCCACCGAAAACTCAGTCCGCCCTCCTTGAGGCGATGCAGGAAAAAAGGGTGACCGTTGCCGGAACCAATCACCAACTGCAGGAGCCTTTTTTTGTTCTCGCGACGCAAAACCCCATTGAACAAGAAGGTACCTACCCGTTGCCCGAAGCTCAGTTGGATCGCTTTATGTTTCTTATCCGCTTGGACTACCCGAGCCGGGACGAGGAAATTTCCATTGCCCGCCAAACCACAACCGGTACTTTGCCCAAACTCAAGAAAGTCATCTCCGGGAAGAAGCTGAAGGATTTCCAACAACTGGTCGAAAGAGTGCCCGTTCCCGAGCATGTTCACGAATTGGCCGTCGACCTTGTGCGCAGAACCCGCCCCAATTCGGATGAGTCTCCCGCTTGGCTGAAAAAATGGGTCCAATGGGGAGCAGGCCCACGAGCCGTCCAGTACTTGATCAAGGGAGCCAAAGCGCGGGCCGTTTTGGAAGGCAATTACATGACCTCCATGGAAGACGTCGAGCAAGTCGCCGACCCCGTTCTCTTCCATCGTATCCTAACCAATTTCCACGCTCGGTCCGAAGGGATTACCAGCACGGAAGTCGTTCAAAGACTGATCGAGGACGCCCGCAAGGAACAACGGTAAGGACATGGCCAGGCGCCGAAAGACTTATTTTCATTACGTAGATCAAGATTCTCTCTCCCGGATTTCCGGGGAACCTTTGCTCACGCCGTTCCCCATGGAGGGAAGCGTATCGGGTCATCACCGAAGCCCGCACAAGGGCTCCAGCGTTGAATTCGCGGAGTACCGGGAGTACACCCCTGGAGAAGATCCCAAAAGAATGGATTGGAGGGTCTTTGCCCGGTCCGATCGGTATTATCTCAAGGAATTCGAGGCCGAAACGAACCTCCGGAGCCAATTCGCCTTGGACTGCAGCGGTTCCATGAATTTCGGATCTCCCACCAGCAAGTTCGAGTATGCGAAAAAGCTCGTCAGTACACTTGCCTATCTCTACGTCGGGCAAGGAGATGCGGTGGGTTTGCACACCCTTAGGCGCAAAAAACCTCAAATTCTTCCCGCCAAAAGAAACCCCGCCCAAATACAAGAAATGCTTGAGATACTGGGCCCCCTCAAACCCAAGGGCGAGACTCTTCTTGCTCCCGCTCTTCATGAAATTGCTGAAAGCGTACGTATGCGAGCGATGATTTTCATCGTTTCCGACATGCTCGAGGAACCGGGCGACGTCATGGATGCGGTCCTCCACCTGCGGGACCGCAAGCACGAAGTCGTGCTCTTTCACCTCTTTGACCCCCAGGAACTGGACTTTACCTTTGATCGCCCCACCCGCTTCGTGGACCTGGAAGGGGCTGGTTCCATCATTACCGAACCAACCGTCATACGAGAAGAATACCTGGCCCGCCTGAACGAACACGTTCAGGAACTCCGGCAAGGCTGTCTGGAATCGCAAGCCCGGTATCACCTCGTTCGCACGGACAGTCCATTGGTCGACGTCATCGATGATTTCTCGGCCGGACGGATCGGCGGCAAAGCGGCATGACCTTCCTTCAGCCACTTGCCCTTTTCGGGCTATTGCTAGCCCTTGCCCCCATCGTCATTCACTTGCTGAACCTACTCCGGCACCGAACTCAGCCATGGGCCGCGACCCGCTTTCTTTTTCAAGCCAGAAAAAGTTCGTCCCGCATCTCCAAGCTGAAAAGATGGATCACCCTTCTTTTTCGAATGCTGGCCTTGGCCGCCTTGGCTTTCATGATCGCCCGTCCCATGACGGGGGGGGATTCCCTTTTCTCTTTCTCGTCCGGAAGCCCCGAAGTACTCGTGCTCGTGCTCGATCGTTCGGCAAGCATGGAAACAAGGACCGAAAAGGATCCTCAAACCAAAAGGGCAAAAGCCCTCGATGCCTTTCAGGCCTTCGCCGAGCCATGGACGGAAAGCCGGTTGGTCGTGATCGACACGGCTTTGGAGGATCCCTTCTTCATTGACAAAGCGGCTTCGGTAAAGGATGCCGCGCTGGAAAGATTTTTCGGGCCGACGGACACATCGGCCGATTTGCCGGGCACCCTGTCAAAAGCTCTTGACTGGCTTGAAAAATCAGGAGTGGGAACTGCGGAAATTCTTCTGGCTTCCGATATGCAAATCAGCAATTGGAACCTCGACCGAAATTCCGAAGTCATGGAGAAAATCAACCGAATCCTCGTCCAAAAGAAGGATTTATGGAAGCTGAATCTCCTTAATCTCGACGATGCTCCTCCCTACAACCTGAGTATGACCCTCGATCGGGTCAACCGCATGCCGGGTCGAGTGGAACCGGTCGTAAATCTTAACAAAAGCGGACAGGGGAACGAACGGCTTCGATTGTCCGTCAACACGAATGGCTCGCCGGGAAACATTGACCTCGAACTTACGTCCCCAAGCATGCTTTGGCGACCCACTTTCGATCTTGAAAACGAACCCGAAGAAGGATGGATTTCAATTCTTGGTCCCGATGACTTCTGCCAACCGGACAACGCGTGCTATCTTGCTTACGGCGTAACGACTCCTCCCCAAGTGGCGGTTCGCGCCTACAATCCGAGAGCGAACCTGGTTCTCCGATCAGCCTCTCAATCCGAGCTGGGAAAGATTGCCGACTCCTTGCCGCTCAAGGCATTGGAGGAAAAGCAACTGCTCTTGCGCAAAGTATTGATTCATCAGGGAAAATTTGAGGAGGGAGACGAAGAAATCCTCAAAAACTTCGCTCTCAATGGAGCCACCATAGTACTCTTTCCCCCTGAATCCGCGAACTCGTCCCCTTCTGGATTTCTGTCTTGGGGAGCTCTTGAAAAAGGGGCCAAGGACGAATACTTCGAAATCAGCGGATGGAGAAAAGACTCGGGTTTGCTGGCCAATTCTTCGGATGGCAACCGCTTGCCTGTGGATCGCTTGAATATCAAGGTGCGCCGCATTCCCGCACAAGGCGAACCTTTGGCCTATTATTCGGACGGCAAGCCTTTCCTCACAAGCATGACAGTCGGCAAGGGGGTCGTTTACGCCTTCTCAACTCTACCGGTGAAGAGTTGGTCCGAATTGGATAACGGGTACGTCCTGGTTCCCGCCTTGCAGAGGTTGATCGAAGAAACCGCATCCTCCAATTCCTTCGCTCAATCTTGGGCTTGCGGAGGCAGGGAAACAAAAGAAGCCGAGTTGTTCGAATCCATTGGCGGAGAAACCGACCGCGTTCCCTCCCTGCATGCCGGAATCTATAAGATTGACGGACGACTCACCGCCGTGAACCGACCACAGGAAGAAAATGAAAGGCGCTTTCACCAAAACGATGAAATCATGGGAAAACTTCCCGGTATTTCTCCCCGAATCGTTGAAGATGAGAGTTCCTCCGACTCCACCGACCGATCGGAAATCTGGTCCTTCTTCCTTCTTCTTTGCCTTGTGTTGCTCCTCGGCGAGGCATTCCTCGGACAACCCGCGGCCACCAACGCAAGCAAGGCCATTTCGAGTCATGCTTGAACTTTTCGACTGGCGACTGAGTTGGGACTGGGCGGACCTTTTGTTGGCCCTGCTCGTTTTGGGCCTGAGTGTCTTTCTATCGTGGAAGACTTGGGTACGTTCGGGCAGAAAGAATCCTGTGTTGGCCCTTGAAATCTTCCGCTTCCTGGTAGTCTTTCTGATATTGGCCACCCTTCTCAACCCCGAGCAAGTTGAAAAAGAAGAAAAAGAAAACGAACCCGAGATCGTATGCCTGCTCGACGTGTCTGGCAGCATGAGCACTCTCGACGCTCGTGATTCGAACGGATCCGTCGAATCACGCATCGATTGGGCCCGCAAGGCATTGGAGGCGGAATGGAAGAAGACACTCGAGCAAAATTCAACCGTCACCACCACTTCCTTTTAGTCCGAAAGCGGCCCTCAGGGCACGGATCTCTCCCGAGCGCTGAGCGAAGCATTGGAAAACTCGGACAACCTCAAAGCCGTTCTCTTTCTTTCGGACGGCGATTCGAACACCGGTCCCTCGGTTCTCTCCCTTGCCGGAAAATGCCGATCGGCAAACGTTCCCGTATACGGTATTCAAATTGGCGCGACCAAGCCCTTGCCCGACCTTTCGCTCGAGGAAGCCTTTGCTCCATCCTTCGCCCTGCAAAATGAGAAAATAACGGTAAACTACAGAATAACGAACACCTTCGAGCAACGTCAAAGAAGCACCCTCAAGCTTTTCGCCAACGAACGGCTCGTTTCCCAAAAACCCCTTTTGATTTCGGCCTCCGACGAGGTTGCGGGAAGCATGGTTTGGCTTCCGCCCAGCGAAGGGAATTACGAATTGAAGATCACGGTGGAAGAAGTCCCCGGAGAGAGTTTGCCCGGGAACAACCAAAGAACGCTCGCCACGCGAGTCGAAAACAAGGTGATCAAAGCTCTCATCGTAGATTCCTTCCCCCGATGGGAATACCGCTTCCTGCGCAACGCCCTCGACCGCGACCCCGGCATCGACATGAAGTGCGTCCTTTTTCACCCTGGCATGTCTCCCGGGTCGGGGAAGGACTACCTCCCCGAATTTCCGAAAAACAAAGACGGACTTGCCTCATTCGACGTCGTTTTTCTCGGTGACGTCGGAATGGGGGAAAACGAACTGAGCGAGAGCCAGTGCGAAAACCTCGACGAACTCATTCGACTGCAAGCTTCCGGATTGGTCTTTCTTCCCGGAAGAAGAGGAAGGCAACTGACTTTTGCCGACTCGCCCATTTCCGATCTTCTGCCCGTCGTCTACGATCCTGAAAAGCCCACCGGACTAGGGACCTCCAATCCATCCAGCCTCGAATTGACGGCCCGCGGAAAAGATCATTGGTTGACGAACCTCAGGGGCGCAGGGGAACCCGACCGTCAATTTTGGGAAAGACTGCCCGGCTTTCATTGGTCGGCCATCGTCAGCAAGAGCAGACCGGGATCCGAAGTTCTGGCCGTTCATTCGAATTTCCGTAACGATTGGGGTCGAATGCCCACCTTGGCCATCCGGTATGCCGGAGCGGGAAAGACCCTTTTTCTCGGCAGTGACGGGGCATGGCGGTGGAGACGGGGAGTCGAGGACAAGTATCATTATCGGTTCTGGAGCCAAGTCGTTCGCTGGATGGCTCACGGCAGATACTTGGCGGAAAAGGAGGGCATTCGGGTGATCCCCGACCCGGAAAGACCCAAGTCCGGGGAAAAGGTTTTCGTGCGCTGCATCGTTTTGGACAAAGCTGGTTTTCCATTGGAAGACGGAGAAGTCGAAGGCGTGGTTCTGCACCCGAACGGTCAACGGGAAAACCTGCGCTTCGCCCCTGACGAAGAAGGTCCCGGCGTATACTTGGCATCCTTCAAAGCTCGGGAACCGGGCACCCTCGGCATGAAAGTAAACACCCTTCCCACGGAAAGGGAACTGAGCCTCGACCTGACCG
>JAYOII010000166.1:0-7005 GCA_038118685.1 Opitutia bacterium | reverse complement strand
CTCGGGGTCCTTGCCCCCATCTCTTGCAGCAAGTGTAATTTCTTTGCTGATAACGCTGAATATCTTGCCACGCTTGGCATCAACGGCAGCCTTGTGCCGTTTTGTCGTCGCCCATTTGCTATGTCCAGACATTACTTAGAAGGGAAAAAAGAACTTCCTTTTTGTCAAGTTTGCTTATCGATCCGTTCCCGAAGAAATTCATAGGCGGTTTCCAGTCTCTCCTTCTTTTTCTCGGCTTGCTTGCGCCTCGCCTCTGTCATTCCTTCGAGTTTGGATGGCGAATAATTCTTGAGCCGCTCACGATAATTTTTTTCCAAAAGC
Organism: Opitutia bacterium; assembly: GCA_038118685.1. Taxonomy (GTDB): domain Bacteria; phylum Verrucomicrobiota; class Verrucomicrobiia; order Opitutales; family Seribacteraceae; genus Seribacter. Next base: position 6,684 of record JAYOII010000166.1, on the reverse strand, counting down.
TTGCCGTCAACCGGTCCCTTGGAGCGTAAACCCAGAATGTTTCTATAGGCCTTTTCTTCGTCCGACAATTCATTCCTGACAGGCTCGCTCTCCTCCTCGATCTCGGCACTCGCATTGAGAATGGCCTTGGTGTCTTGCTTCGATTTGCGATCCCCCTTGGTGATCAGGGTCTGCAAAATCGTCATGAGGTTTTGGATCGTCCAGTACAGCACCAAGGCGGAGGAAAAGAAATAAAGGAAAATGAGGAACATGAAAGGCATGAACCTCATCATTTTGGCATTGATTCTTTGTGCTTCGCTCATTTCGGGCCCCATTTGAATGGGGTTGAGCTTCATTTGAAACCACTGGGTCGCTACCATCAGGATCGGCAACAAGTTGATCGAGAAGCCCTGCAGGACACTGACGCTATCCTGTTCGGACAAATCATTCGCCCATAAAAAGCCTTGCCCATAAAGTTCCGCAGCAGAGCGCAACATCCAGAACATGCTTAGGAAAATGGGGATTTGGATGAGGATGGGCCAACAGCCCGCAAAAGGATTGACCTTGTTCTCCTTGTAAAACTTCATCATCTCCTGATTCAGTTTTTGCGGGTTCCCCTTGTATTTTTCCTTGAGTTTGCCCATGGGACCCTGAAGAGCCTGCATTTTCTTTTGCGAACGGGTGGCCTTGGCTGTCAGAGGCCAAAGCAAGAGCTTGACCAGAATCGTGAGGGCAATGATGGCCAAACCATAGCTGCCCAGGATGGATTGCAGTTTGTTGAGCAGCCAGCTCAAAGGTTCCGACAGCCACCAAAACACACCGAACTGCATGACCTTCTTCTGTTCGTACTTCAGTTCAGACAAGCCCACGTAATCTTTCGGTCCGGCATAAACGTGAAAAGTAAATTTCCTGGGAACGCCCGGCTCGAGCCTTCCGAGGGGGATGGACAAGCTCCCCTCTACGCCTATGAATTGATTCTCGGGGGTTGAATCAATTCTCTTGTTAATCCGCCAACCCATTCTGGCATTTGCAAGATCCGTCTCGGGACGAACCACGTTGATGAAGAACTGATTGTTCACGCATGCCCAACGGGCGGATGAAAGCATTCTGGTCTCCCATTGCCCGGCGACTCCCATCTCGTTGTACTGGAAGAATTCCTCCTCCTCTCCATCGATTCGACCGCTGCATTCGGCGCATGAACACCCTTCCGCCAAAGGAAGGCCGGCATTGTAATACCCCACGTTCAAATAAGTTTCCGAGCTGTCGAATGGGTTGTAAAGACGCGGAATCCGGAAAGCATCGCCAAGGTGAAACTTTATGCGCTCATAAAAACGGTCCGTTTTTCCCAAGTTCGTTATTCTGGTTTCATGCAGGATAACGTAAGTGCTGTTTGCCTCCCTGACATATTCTCTTTCGATCCTCAATTGACCGGCGACTTCCCATCGATAGAGAATTTTCGTAGGATCGGTCTGCGGAACAAGACGGAAAGCCCGGGGGTCGGGCAAAGCGCTTTTGTATTCGCGTCCATTTTCATCTTCCAGGGAAAGGGAAAGAAGAGGTTCCCCTTCATGCGTCATGTTATAGTCTTTGCTGAGTCGTCCTTGTTTTTTAAGGCGGACTTCCCTGATCCCCCCCGCATGATTGGAAAAGACGGGTGAAGAATATTCGTTTTCCAAGGCATACTCCAGCTTTTCCTCGCTCAGGGTGATTGGGGTTGCCACGGGAAGGGCAGGGGAGGCATTGCCATCGGTCGTGTTCTGGCGTTGGGCGTCGGTTGGAAGTGGATCAAGGGAAGATCTCGGCTCAGTCGATCGATTGGCGTCGGCAAAGCCAACCGGTTCATTAGGTACTTGGTCGACAGGTACCGCTCTTGGTTGCCACTGCAACGGGTCCAACATAAGAAAGCCGGCAACCAAAAGAAGAACAATACCGATAATATAATTTTTCATGTTAAGAAGAAAGTTTCTCCACTGCCTCGACAAAACGCATCTCAAGAGAGGAAAAGGAGGCTTCCGATATTCCTGGTCGGGGTAACGCGACAAGGCTTACGCCCAAAGGAAAACGATTTTTGTTTCGCCGAAAAATCTCCCGGATCCTTCTTTTGGCCCGACTTCGCGATACCGCTCCGCCAAACCTTCTGGACGCAATGATTCCGATCTTTGCGGGAGCTGCGGCATCCTCGGTTTTCATAAGTTGCAACCAAAAATATCGATCCCTGAGTTTACGCCCATTTTTTCTGACTGCGAGAAACTCATGGGACTTCCGCAGTCTCGAATCCTGCGAAAAGCATTGGTTCGCCGACTTCAAGGAAGGAGAGGACCTTTTGTTATTTAGCGGAAGCGACGGGCAACGGAAGCGGTCAGTTTGGCACGGCCTTTACGACGGCGGTTTCTGAGAACTTTACGACCGGCGCTTGTCTGGTTACGCTTACGGAATCCGAATTTTCGGGCGCGGCGCAACTTGGATGGATTGTAGGTAGGTTTCATTGGAAAAAGCGACCAAACTAAATTATCTACAGCCAAAGTCAAACCCTGAGGATTGTCATTGCGATATAGTTTGAACTTGCGAAGGATCGACTTTTCGGACAAGATGGGATTCTTTGTTGTCCCGTTCGTCTAGTCAGGTCAGGACACCGGGTTTTCATCCCGGCAACAGGGGTTCGAATCCCCTACGGGACGCCAATAACCTTCCGGGCAACTTGCAATTGTCTTTTTGTTCCGTAGACCTGTAGACATGGCAAAAAGGCCACCAAACATATGCGTTCGCGGAGCCCGCCATAACAACCTTAAGGGAATCGATCTCGATCTTTCTCCGGGAAATCTGGTTGTGTTCACCGGACTGAGCGGCGCAGGCAAATCGACCCTCCTTTTCAACGTTTTGCACGCGGAAGGTCAAAGGAAATACGTCGAGACCTTCAGCCCCTACGTCAGGCAATTTTTGGAAACTTGTCCGAGACCGGAGGTCGACTCAATTGAGAACGTTCGCCCTTCCATTGCCGTCGAACAGAAAAATACCATTCGGAACTCACGCTCTACCGTGGGGACGATGACTGAAATCTGCGATTACTTCAAGGTGTGGTTTGCCCAAGCGGCCAGGTTGGTTGACCCTGCGAGCGGCGAAACCGTTCGCTTTGAAACCCCTGATACACAAGCCGAAGCGATTGTTTCCAAATTTGCAGGCAAACATGTCGTCCTTGGCTTTCTTGCACAAAGACCTGCTGCTTTGCAGCCCTCCCAATTCCTTCGGTTTCTTGCCGAAGGCGGGCATGTCCGCTCGCTTGAAAACAAGGCTTTTCACAGGATCGAAGACTTGATGAAGGCAGGGTGGGAAGGCGATTCGATCTTCGTGGTCAGTGATCGGTTGATGGCCGTCAAAAGTGCGAAGAGCAGGCTTGCCGAAGCCGTTGCCATGGCCATACGCGATGGTCATGGACAGGCCCAGGCAAGAGATCTCGAGGGCAACTTGCTCAAGAATCTTCACGAAGGTCTCCGCTCGCCCATTGACGGAAGGGAATTCAGTCCCCCGACTCCATCGGCTTTTTCTTTCAATTCTTCGGTTGGCGCTTGCCCCAAGTGCAAGGGCTTTGGCCGGATTATCGAAGTTGATCCCAAGTTGGTGATCCCCGACGAGAACGTTTCCCTTGGCGAAGGCGCCGTCAAGGCTTTTTCCGGCAAGGTGTACGGACACTGCCAAAGGGAACTTGAGAACGCCTGCCTGAGCAGTGGAATAAGCCTCGCCAAACCGTGGAAGGAATTGTCGGTCGGCGAAAAGGATTTCGTTTGGAACGGGGAAAAAGAGTATGCCGAGGGCAACGGCAAATGGTATGGTATTCGGACTTTCTTCGATTGGCTGCAAAAAAAGACTTACAAAATGCATGTCAGGGTATACCTTTCGAGATATCGCGGTTATTTCGAATGCCCGGACTGCAAGGGTTCCAGGCTGAAGGCTACCTCCCTTTTTTGGAAATGGAAATCTTTCACCTTGCCAAACTTATATGCGCTTCCGGTCGATGATTTGCTCTCGAAAATCTCCCGGGTTCCTTTGTCGGGGAACCCCAAAAACGACCTTCCCATCGAAAACATCAAGTCCAGGTTGGGATATCTTCAGTCCGTTGGTTTAGGCTACCTCACTCTTGACCGATCAGCTCGAAGCTTAAGTGGTGGAGAAACCCAAAGGGTCAATTTGACGGCCTGCCTGGGTTCCTCTCTGACGGATACCCTTTTTGCGCTCGATGAGCCAACGATCGGCCTTCACGGTCAAGACGTCGAAAAGCTCATAGGGGTGCTCAGAGCGCTTTCCGATGCGGGAAACTGCGTCTGCGTAGTCGAACACGACGAACAAGTCATTCGCTCGGCGGACAAGGTCATTGAGATTGGCCCCCGACCCGGAGCCACCGGTGGCGAGATTTCTTTCAGTGGTACCGTTTCGCAGATGGTCAGGTCAAAAAAATCACTCACCGGAAAATGGCTTTCCGGGAGGCCAAAACCTAAATCCTCTGATGTTACAAAACGGGCGGCTCCTTCCTCCAAAGCCTTCCTGCATCTGAAAGATTTGAGCTGTCACAATGTCGACAAACTGAACGCAAAGATTCCGCTGAACCGTTTTGTTTGTTTGGGGGGGGTATCGGGTTCGGGAAAATCGACTCTGATGGAGGACCTCATTTATGGGCACATGTCATTGGGCAAAACGAACAAGAACGTCTTTTCCGATCAGGATTTTTCAGAAACCGTAATGATCGATCAAAGCTCGATCGTCCGCACGCCCCGATCCAATCCGGTTTTGTACTCGGACGCCTGGGGGCCGATCAAGGAAGCCTTTGGGCGGACTGAAGAAGCCAAGCGCCGTGGGTTCTCGTCCGCTGATTTTTCGTTCAATTCCGGCAATGGTCGATGTGAAGAATGTTCCGGTCTTGGGTATGAGATCGTGGAAATGCAATTCCTGTCGGACCTGCAGATTCCCTGCAGCCATTGCGAGGGAAAGCGTTTCAAGAACGAAATGCTGGAAATCAAGCTCAACGGACTTTCGGTATTCGAAGTGCTTGGACTGACCGTTGAAGAAGCGGCGGAAACCTTTCGGCAACTACCCAAGACCAAAAGAAAGATGGAGGCTCTCAAACGGGTCGGTCTGGGCTATTTGACACTCGGACAACCCTTGAACACTTTGTCCGGAGGCGAATCTCAACGGCTTAAGCTAGTAAAATATCTGACGACGCTAGGAAAAGGATCTTTGCCCTCCCTGTTGCTTGTCGACGAACCGACCACGGGGTTGCACATGGACGACGTCGACAAGTTGCTGGCTTGCTTGAGAGAGGTCGTCCAAGCCGGGCATTCCCTCTTGGTCGTCGAACACAACCGGCAAGTATTGAATGAAGCCGATTGGATAATCGAACTAGGTCCCGGCGCGGGAAAAAAAGGCGGTCGAATCATCGCGGAAGGAACCCCCGCATCGCTCATGAGACGATCGACGGCCACGGCCAAAGTCATGAAGGCCTCCCCTCGGGGCAATCCACTGCAAAGAAGTGGAGGGACAAGCCGGAGAGCCTTAAAAAGAGAGGACTTGAGAATAATCGGGGCCCGGGAAAACAACCTGAAAAACCTCAGTGTTACGATCCCTGCCAATAAATTCGTCGTGGTGACGGGTCCTTCCGGTTCAGGCAAGTCTTCCCTTGCCTTCGACGTCATCTTTGCCGAAGGACAACGACGCTTCATGGAGTCCATGTCCTCCTACGCCCGTCAATTCGTCAACCAACTCGGCAAACCGGAAATCGACTCCCTCTCCGGAATTTCCCCTACGGTGGCAATCGAGCAGCGGGTGACCCGGGGAAGCCGCAAATCGACGGTCGGCTCGACCACCGAGATTGCCCAATTCCTCAGGCTTCTCTACTCACGAATAGGAGTCCAGCTTAGCACCGTGAATCAAGAGCGGCTGACCAGCAATACGGAAGCCGAAGTAATTGCGGGGATCAAGGAGGGCTTTTCGATCAGCAAGCCTTCCCCGAAAAAACCTTCGATCCTGCTCGCTCCCCTTGTGACGAATCGCAAAGGGCATCACAAGCCCATCGTGAACTGGGCGCGTGAGAAAGGCTATTCGTGGGTGCGTTGCGATGGAGAAATCACAAGGACCGATGAGTTTGAAGGACTGGACCGTTATCGGGAACACAATGTAGAAGTCGTGATTGAACGGTGGACTGCCAAGCCTCCGAAAAACGATCTCGAGAAATCCGTCGGAAAGGCCCTCGATCTGGGTCAAGGCAGATGCCTCATGCTCTCGGGCGGCGGAGAAGAGACTTGGCATTCCACTTCGAGGGTCGATCCCGCAACAGGCAAAACCTATCCGGAAATCGAACCCGCTCTTCTTTCCTGGAATTCGCCCAAAGGATGGTGCCCCTTTTGTCGTGGGTACGGAAAGATCCTCGACAAGCACAAGGACCATTTGCCGGCCAACGGCCTATGGTGGAAGCTTGAGGACGGAGACACCTGCCCGAAATGCAAGGGGGATAGGCTCAACGAGATAAGTCGGAACATTGTTCTTTACGGCCCGCAAGGCACCCGGTTGTCACTACCCGAAGTTCTCAGGTTGAGCCCTTCGGGCATCCTTTCTTTTCTCAAGGGCTTGAAAGTCGAAAAAAAGCAAAAGCCAATCCTTCTGGCAATCCTTCCCGGAATTGTGGAAAGGCTCGGCTTTATGGAAAAAGTCGGTTTGGAC
>JAYOII010000165.1:6656-7011 GCA_038118685.1 Opitutia bacterium | reverse complement strand
CTGCGCATGCGCACCGTGCCCTTGCGCAACCTCGGAGCCTGCCTCTCGCCGGAGAATTCCTGGCAATTCCTTCAGGGAATCGAAACCCTGCCTTTGCGCATGGATCGTCATTGCGAAAACGCCCTTGCGGTCGCCAAGTACCTCAAGGGTCATGACTCGGTCGAGTGGGTACGCTTCCCCGGGCTCGAGGACGACCCGATGCATGCGCTTAACCAAAAGTACCTCGACGGCAAGGGCGGATCGATGGTCGTATTCGGAATCAAAGGCGATGGAGCCGGGCCCAAGTTTATCGACAACCTGCAGCTTTTGTCCCACCTTGCCAACGTCGGGGATGCCAAGAGCCTTGCCATTCACC
>JAYOII010000165.1:0-6646 GCA_038118685.1 Opitutia bacterium | reverse complement strand
GACACGCCTGCAGCGACATACCCCCGCACCCGCCGGCCACCACGACGCATTCCCAGTTGACCGAAGAACAGCAAAAGGCCGGGGGCATCACCCCCGAGTTGGTCCGCCTCTCAATTGGAATCGAGCATGCCGACGACATCATCGCGGATATCGAGCAAGCTCTTTCCGCCGCCACATCCTAGGAGCGGGGCAACATGGGCAGGCAATTTGCCCTCTTCTACCTGACTGTTCTGACCCTCGTCATGGGGGCTGCCTTGGCCTACGGATTCATCGTGGGTGACTTCTGGGAGGACGGGGGCGAGTTAGTGGACAACCCCTGGGGGATTGTTTCCCTCTTCGACGTATACGTCGGCTTTTTCTTCTTCATCGGCTGGATCGTTTACCGAGAAAGTTGTCCGAGGATCATATTGGCTTGGTCGGTGGCGATCCTCTTGGGCGGCAACGTGGTCAGCGGGTTGTATGCGGTCATAGCCCTGTTGCGCAGCAAAGGTGACCCCAAGGTCATTTTCTTGGGCGAGGGAAAACGCAGTTGTTCCAAGGAAGCGGAAGAAGCCTAGTTCGCTTCAGAGAGGTCCTTGACGTGATCGAGGACCCGCCGGTGAATCCGGCCGATTAGAAAGTCCGACCATGCTCGCCAATAGGTGGCCGGCCACATGTTGTGCTTGTACCAAGTGGTACCCGTCAGGCGGGTCTTGCCTCCATCGAGTCTTTCCAAACGGAATTCCCCCCGCTTGCTTTCCAAGTGCCCGTCCAGGTGGGGAGGGTGGATGTCGTAGGGCGAGAGTTCCTTCATCGGCGGAGGTTGGGCGGTTACGTCAAAAGCGAGGACGTACGGTTCGTCCCAGACGGTGATCGGTTCAACGAAGGGTCCGGTCGTAAAATTGCAGTACCGGATGGCTCCCACGCCCGTTCCTTCGATGGTGGCGCAGGTCGGGCAGGCGATACCGAGATCGAAGAGCCAGTCTTGGGCCGGGGGAAGTTCGGAAAAGGTGACCACGTTGGTCCAGACTTTCTCGGGCGGAGCGTGTACGATTACTTCCGACCGGACGGCGAAGAGCGGGGCTTCGGGAAGGGCTTTCTTTTCAAAGCCCATCAGGAGGAAAGTTGCGGCCAAGACGGCGAGCGATGGGTTGTGGCGGAGGGTCCGATTCTGAATCAGGTAGCCCACCCAGCCTCCCACGGCAGCCAGGGGCAGGGCAATGGGAGCGGCCATGAAAAGGCAGAGGATTCCCTCGATGGCCAAAGCAAGCAACAGGATGAAGGAAAAAGCGAGGGTCAGCAGGGCGACGCCCAGGCAGGCCCATACGCTTCGTCTTTCGTGATGCCCGTAGGTAACCGCCGAGGTGAGGCCCATGGCGAAGGGCAAGCCAACGAAAAAGCCCCATCCGTAATCTTGTCCGATCTCAGTCAGTAGGCTGAAGAAGACGAACAGAGTACCGAGGCCCGCCGAAAGGCCTGCCACCAGGGCGGCGCAAGCGACTTGTCCTTGGGGGAGAAAACGGTCGAGCCAGTCTGCTCCCCTTTTGTCGTTTTCTTCGTCCCGGTCGGAACCCGAGTCTTTGGGCAGGATGGAAAGCAGGAAAAAAAACAGGAGGTTCAGGAAAGGAACGAAAAAGAGGATGGATGTGTAGATGGGCCACCCGAGGGACCGGAGTCTTTTCACCGTAAGGACGATCCCAACGTAGATGAAGGGGAGGGCGAGGGCGAAGACGGGAAGAATTATGCGGATGGGATCGGCGACTCCCGTGAAGTCGGTTTCGGGCAACAGGTAGAAGAATGGGGTCGGGTAGTCTTCGCTATGGACGAGAAAGGAAAAGAACCGGTCCAGGTTCCACTTGATCAAAAACAAGGCGAGCCCTGTGAAGGCATAAGCCGATCGTCCGATTTCTCCTTTCCATGAGAAGAAAAATCCGAGAAATTGCGACGGGCTCATTTGTGCTTGGTAACCCGAAAATGGGGTGGAGGCAAGGGGCAAGACCTTGCCTCCGAATCAAGCTACCATTCGTAGCAGGCGATGGCTTCGAGTTCGCGGACGAAGAGTTGGTTGCCCGCCACCGCCAAGTGAGCCCAGGAAGGAGACTTCGAAATGGTCCGCTTCTCCTTGATTACGAGTTTTTCGGGGTTGGCCTCGATCAGGTATAGCGTACCGTCTTCGTCGAGGGCGAGAATTTCTTTCCCGTTGGAAACCATGGACATGTATTTCCCAAAAGCTTCGCTGCTGATCCACTTGGTTTCTCCGTTCTTCATGTCCAAGCAGGTCATGCGTTGTTTTCTGAGGTGGATATAGCAGTAATCGCCGATCACGATTGGGCCCGACATGTAACCTTCCTGTTTGTTTTCCCATTTTTGATTGATCGAGAATCCGTCGGAATCTTTGGCCAAGTCGAAGAGAAGGCTTTTTCCGCCATAGGAGCTGGTGAATACGGAATTCCCGAAAATGGTCGGGGTGAGGATGTTCATTCCACGGAAGGCCTTGATCGGTTTTTTCCAAAGAACTTGGCCTTTTTCGGGTTCCACTCCCGTCAGGTCCGTCCGGGTTTGCACGATCACTTGATCGACTCCTCTCAAGGTGGCAAGGGTGGGGGAGGAAAAGGCGCTTCCGTACATGCCTCCCTTGTCATTGAGGGTTCGCCAGATCGATTCTCCGGTTTCCTTGTCCAACTTTACGAACCCGGCCCCTGCCTGAACGTACAGGTGCTTGCCCTCGACCATGGGGGAACAGACGAACCCAAAAGCGGGAAGGGGCGCTTTGTAGCGCTTCATGAAATCGACCGACCATTTTTGGCTGCCGTTGGAGGCGTCCAAACAAACGAGAAAGTCACGCATCCCCCCGACGTAAAGGTTCTTCCCGTCGAAGGCCGGGGTGGAGCGCACCCAACTCCCGTTCTTCCAGGCGAAGAAAGGAACGCTCATCGAACCAGGCCACTGAGATTCCCATTTCTGTTCGCCGCTTGTCCGGTCGAAGGCCCGGACGATTTCGTTTTTACTTTTGGTTTCGACGGTAAAGATCAGGTCTTCGGAGACAATGGGCCCGGGGTATCCTTTGGCGATTTCCTTGCGCCAAGAAAGCTTGAGCTTTTTCTTGGCAATGCTTTGGGGCCAAGGGGCGCCATCCTTGATCATGCCATCCCGGGTGGGGCCGCGCCATTGCGGCCAAGACAGATCGGCGGCCTGAGCGAAAAAAGTCGAGCTTTGCAGTCCGAAGCAAAGGGCGAGAAGAAGAAAGAAGTTTTTCATGTTTTGGTAAAGAGATAATGACTGACCCACCATTCCTGTCCATTTCGAAAACCGAAGGTCTCGGCGCAGGCGAGAAAGAAAATGCGCCATCGGTGAAAGGTGCGATGGGCCTCCGCCATGGGAAGGTCTTGGCCGAATAAGCGGAGGACTTGCTCCTGATTGCCGTCCAAGTTGTCGAGCCAGCATTCCGAGGTCTTGGCATAGTGAGCGCCCGACCAACGCCACCTCTTTTCCAGATTCAGTTTCCCGGAAATCCGCAGGAAGAGTTCGTCCGCGGGCATGGTTCCACCACTGAAGAAATACTTCGACATCCAATCGTCTTCCCCTTCGACTTCGAAGGGATAGGAGGTCGACCGGTGACAGAAGACGTGGGTGAATAATTTGCCTTTTGGCTTGAGCCAGGAATGGATGCGCCGGAAGAGCTCGCGGTGGTTGCGCACGTGTTCGAACATCTCCACCGACACCACCCGGTCATAGCGATCGTCGGTTTCGAAGGCGTTGACGTCTTCGGTGATGATCTCGAGGTTGTCCAGTCCCTGTTCCCGGGCTTGCCACTCGATATGCTTGCGCTGGGAATGAGAATTGGAAACGGAAGTGATTCGGGCCTTTGGGTACCGTTTCGCCATTCGGAGGGAAAGGGAACCCCATCCGCATCCCAGTTCGAGGATCGTTTGGCCGTCTTCCAGCCGGGCATGTTCGCAGGTCAGTTCGAGGGCCCGGTCTTCCGCCGTAGACAAATCGCTGACGAATTCATCAAAGTAACAACTGCTGTACTTGAGGTTTTTCCCCAAGACCAACCGGTAGAACTCAGCCGGGACTTCGTAGTGTTGCTCGTTGGCTTTGTCCGTAAGCACGGCCATGGGAGAGGCATCGGATTCCTCGATATATTTTTCGGCCAATTCGGCATTGGCCTCGCAGTCATCCGCTAGGCATTGCCGGAGTCTTTTGCGGCAGAGGTTGCGGATGCCCGCCCGGATGAGAAAATCCGGAACAAGGCCGCGCTCGGCAAGTTCAATGAAGGTATCGGTCAGGCTCATGAATCGGTGGTCTTGTTTTGGGGAAACCAAGGAAAGAAAGAAGAAGTGCGTTCGACGTAGGAACGGTAAGCATCTCCGCTGGCTTCCAGTTTGCGGGCTTCGACAAAGGGAATGCCCGTGATTTTCGTCAGAAACAGGTAGAGTACGAAAGGCAGGGCAATGAGGTAGACGCGGTCTTGGGCATGCCATCCCATGGGGAGGTATCCGAGCCAAAGGATCCATTCAAAAAAGTAATTCGGATGCCTGGAGTATTTCCAAAGGCCGGATTCGCAAACTTCCGAACGGGTACGTCCGGGGGACTGCTTGAAGCGGGCGAGTTGACTGTCGGCCAAGCTCAGGCCGAAGAATCCGATCAACCAGATGGCGAGTCCGAGGTAATCGAGCGGGCCAAGCGGGTTCGGGTTTTGGACGAGGATCAGAAAGGGCGAGGCGAAAAGCACGATCCAAAAAGCTTGAACCTGAAAGAAACAGAAAAATCCGGCGTTGGCGCGCTTTCCCAAGTATTCGCGAAGGTAGGCGTAGCGGGCATCCTCCGGTTTTCCCCGACAACGGGAAAGCAAATAAGTTCCGAGACGAACTGACCAGAGAACAAGCAGAACCTGCAAAACCAGTAACCGGATCGGATCGGAAGATTCTTTGCCCAAATGCAAATAGGCGAAGCCGAGAACGCCCACTCCGTAGGCCCACAAAACGTCGACGTAAGATGTGTTGTTGATTCGGAGCGCGACCAACCAGCCGAAGATCATAAGGACGGAGGCGCAGGCTTGGCCGTAGAGCAGGAGTTCCGTTGTCGTCATGATTTGTTTTCCCCGTTGCCAAAGCGAACCTGTAAAAAGCGCAGAACCATCCCGGCCATTCCCCATTCCGCTCCCACGGCCAAAGCCGATTGCCACCCCATCGGAAGGCTGAGGACTTCGAGTTTTTCACCCGAATAATAAGCGATGACCCCGCCCACCGCAAAGCCGATGAGGGCCCGTGGGCAACTCTTTACGAACCAGGAAAAGAGAGGATGGATCATGAGTCCGAAATTCAACCAAAGTGCGACCATCCACAGAGGAGCCCCGAACAGGTTGGGGTAAAGTTCGAAACCAAGAAAGCCAAGCGTAACCAAAGCTGCGTCGCCGCATACTCCGATTGCAGCGCAGGCCAAAACAAAAGGCAGGGCCTGTCGAAAACGCTTTTTGAAAAGGACCCGCCCGAGGATGAGAAGGAAGCCGACGAGAGGCAGGGCATGCGGGAAGTCAGTGCGGGTCGCCAGTACGCAGGCAAACCAAGCTGCTTGAAAAAGGACGAAGTCGATCAGGAAGGAGAGTCGCGGATTCATTCGGGAAATCCCCGGGCAAGCTTGCAGGCGGGTTTGGCGAGGAGAAGGTGGACGTCGCCGGTGTAGCCTTCCTCGAAGCCGGCTTCGCAGTAACAGAGGTAGTATTCCCAGGCTCTGCGAAAGGAATCGTCGTAACCAAGGGCGATGATTTTCTCCTCGTTTTCCTTGAAGCGGAGGCGCCACTCGCGCAATGTCCGGGCATAGTGATAGCCGAAGTCGTGAAGAGCGGCCGGGCGCAGGTCGGACCGTTTGACGGCCGCCGCGATCATGGCCGAGGCGGAAGGTACGCAACTGCCGGGGAACACCCGGGTCCGGATGTAATCGACTTCCTTGAGGTATTGCTCATAGCGGTGATCCGGCATGGTGATTCCTTGAATCAAGGCGGCCCCGTCGGGAGCGAGCAACTCGGAGATCTTGGAGAAGTACCCGGGAAGGTATTCGTGCCCGACGGCTTCGATCATCTCAATTGAAACGACCCGGTCGAATTGCCCCGAAAGGTTGCGATAGTCCTGTTTGACGACCTTGATCCGGTCATCCCATCCGTTCTTGCGAATGCGTTCGAGGGCGTACTCGTACTGTTGTTCGGAAATGGTGGTGGCGGTGAGACGGGCATCCGTGCGTTCCGCCAAACGATGGGCGAATCCGCCCCATCCGCAACCGATCTCGAGCAAGTGATGCCCGGCTTTGATCTCAAGCTGATCGATGATCCGATCGTACTTGGCAAGGGAAGCTTCCTCGAGCGTGGTTTCGGGGGTTGCAAAAATTCCGCACGAATAAGTCATCGTGGGATCGAGCATCAATTCGTAGAAATCGTTTCCCAGGTCGTAGTGCAGGGCAATGTTCTTGCGGCTTCCCTTGATTGTATTTTTTTGGCTCAAGGCATAGCCCCAGCGGGCGATTTTGTTCAAGAGGGTCGCCCATCCGCCTTCCATGTCGTCCATCACTTCTTGGTTTTGCAAAAAGAGGCGGAACAACAAAACCAAATCGTTGGTCGTCCAATCGCCGGTCGCGTAACTGTCCGCCACCCCGAGCGAGCCTCCGAGGCAGG
>JAYOII010000164.1:0-7075 GCA_038118685.1 Opitutia bacterium | reverse complement strand
TTCCTGCGGATTCGTATAACGGGCGGGGGTTGTAATGGACTTTCTTACAAGATGAAGTTTGTGGAAGGTGGAAAAGCCGGAGACATCATGGTTTTGAGCTTGGGAGTCCGCTTGCTGATCGATTCCAAAACGGCGCTTTACTTGCGTGGAACCACTTTGGAATTTTCCGATAAGCTTGTGGGCGGGGGGTTCAAGTTCTCGAATCCCAACGCAAAGGCAAGCTGTAGTTGCGGGGAGAGCTTCAATTTGTGAACGAAATGATGAAATTAAAGCTTGCCTAAATGATTCGATGATTTCATTTAGTTGAGGCTTAACTTCACTTCCTAATTGCTATTTTGACCATCCCTACCCGCAGATAACCACATGGTAAAGAAACCAGGTGGAAAAAATAAGAAACGGTATCATAACCGTGATTACATTAGGAAAAACGACAAGATACGGGCTCGTGAAATCCGTGTAATCGGTCCTGATGGAGAGATGCTCGGCGTTATGCCGCCCGAGGAGGCGCTGAAAATCGCAAAGTCGCATTTTCTTGATTTGGTCGAGGTCGCTTCCTCCGCCAACCCCCCTGTCTGCAGGATTCTTGAGTTTGGCAAATACAAGTACGAACTGAGCAAAAACAAGAGGAACAAAGAAAAGACTGCCAAAAGAATCAAAGAGGCAAAGTTTCGTCCTCGAATCGAAGAACATGATTATGTGACCAAGGTTCGCCGTTCGGAAAAGTTTCTGCATCAGGGAAACAAATTGAAAATCACCTTGATGTTCAGAGGGCGGGAGATGGAGCACATTGACTTGGGCATGGACTTGGTGCGTCGTGCCATCAAGGATTTGGAAGGTGTTGGAAAACCCGATGATCAACCCAAACTCAACGGCAGGTTCATTATCGTTACCTTGTCCCCACTGCCTCAACATCAACGAGTCCTGCGTTTCAATTCACTTGAGGAAGCTGAAATAGAGGAACCCGATGACGAGCAATCGGAAGATTTTCAGGACGAAGACAGCGAAGAGGGCGGAGACGAAAAAGAGTCCTAGAGACTCTCTTCTCGAGTTAACTTCAGTCTTTTATGGGGATTAAGTTTTTCCTTCTTGTTGCGGCAGGAGGGTCTTGCGGTTCCGTTTTGAGAGCTTTGGTTGGTTTTCTCATGAAGACCTATCTTCCCTGGCCTACTTTGGTGGTAAACCTTGCAGGTGCTTTTCTCATAGGGTTTCTCGTTAGGTTTTCGGAGAATTCGACCAGCGAAGAGACTTTTCGGGCTTTCTGGATCGTCGGTGTTTGCGGGGGCTTCACTACTTTTTCGACTTTCGGACTGGACGTCTTGAATTTCATCAAGTCGGGACAATGGACTCACGGATTCATTTACCTAAGCTTGAACGTTTTCGGTACCCTTTTGGCCATCTTTCTTGGTTTCCGCCTTTATTCGGTTTTAAATTCGTAGCTGATTGTCACTTGCTACTTCTTGATCTTTTTGACAATTTAAACTTATGCGCAGTCTTTTCCGCATCGTGCTGATGGCTCTTTTTTTTTCGCAAGGCTTTGATTTTTTGTTTTCACAGAGTTCCCCCTTTCGAAATCCAAATTCTCAGATTCGTCAGCGATCGCTGCCCAAGCCTAATTTCAGTCCTCCCAATCTAGCCCAGAAACCAAACAAGCAGGAAGACCATTCGGGGGAAGTGGCATTTCGTGGATATTTCTACTTAAACGGAAAGCCTCGTTTTTGCCTCTACAACGTAAAGGCGAATTTCAGTGAATGGATTACCCTCGGGAACTCAACCTATGAAGAGTTCAAGGCGGTAGCCTTTCATGAGGAATCCGAAACCCTTACCGTTGCGTACAAAAATCATCCTGAATTCAACCTCAACCTGTATGGCCCGAGTAACGCGCCTTCTGCCCGTTCTCCTTCGGTTTCACGACCTGCCGCGATTCCCGCACGGGCACCTGCCAAACCAAGCGGACAACCGAGGGTTATGCCTCCGGTTCCCAATTTCAAGCCGCCCTTGCCTCCTTCGGTCGTCAGCGCCGGACAGCAGTTTGGAAACAATCCGCGGACTTCGAGCGCAGGAACAGGGCCTCCTTCCTCTGCCTTTGGCACAAGGGCACCTGCTCCAGTCCGCTTTCCCGCTTTTCCCGGTCCCGGATTCCCAGGCGGTACCTCCGGTCAGCGGGTTCCTGCCCCAACGGCTCCCGTCTCTTCGGCCAACCCACTTTCGTCCACGCCCATCTCGTCGGTTCCATCAACTTCGATTCCCGATTCCAATCCTGTTCCCGTTGCAAACCCAACGACGAATCCGGTCTCTGAAAACGAGTTGGATCTCAGCACCCTTCCGCCACCCCCGCCACCCCCTAATATTTTGCCTCCAAGTGCTCCGCCGAATATCGAACCTTCCCGAGAAGGACAGTAAAATCAGGTTTTTTGGGGCATTGGCTTTGTCAATCTGCCTGATCACCCCTTCGAAAGGGACCTCACGCAGGCTTGCAAAATTGGATCATTTGACTTGGTCTTCCTATTACGATTTGGGTGTCAACTCCTTCCCCTACGAATCTTCCGTTCACTATCCCGATTTTTCTCCCGTCGGGGCCCTGTTTTCGGAAGATGGAGTTTTGGGAACGGGCACCTTGGTTGCGCCTTCCGTAGTCGTAACCGCGGCTCATTTGTTCAGAAACAGTCTCTCAAGCCCTTCTCCGCGACCGATGGATTGGCAATTTATTTTGCATTCCCCTTTTGATGAAGCATTGGAATCCCAAAAATTCTCGGTTTCCCAGGTTGCTTTGCATCCGAGTTGGGTGGCCCGTCTTTCCGCACTAGGTGGTCGCGGTGACGGAGATATGCTTGGAGTTGATTTGGCTGTTGTTTTGCTGCAGGAGGAAGTCGTGGGGGTTTATCCGGCCAAGTTACCGGTGGAAGGCGTGGAACAGATTGGCGCAAAAGTGGTTCTCGGGGGTTTTGGAAACTTGGTTGACGGAGTGTCCGGTTCGCAAGGAGTTTTGAATAGAAGGAGAGTGGGCGGGGTCAATATCCTCGATCGGGTCGTTGTTCAAGTGGAGGATGCCAACGTGCCTGCCGAACACTTGGGCGGCTTGCTTGCCATTGACTTTGATTCACCTCAATCGGATGCGAATAGCTTGGGGCCCGGTGAACCCGCTGTAGATTACGTTCCGACAGGCACGAGTGATCCTACGCCCGTGGATCTTGAGGCAAGCACGGCGGTCGGCGATAGCGGTGGTCCTGCCTTCATGAGGATTTCCGGAGCTTGGAGAATCGTGGGTTCCGTCTCCTATGGTTCATCCGATTCCACCTATGGCGACGTGACTGTTTACACGCGCTTGGCAAACCACAAGAGCTGGCTCGAAGATTTTCTTCCTCCCTGGAGTCAGGCCCGAAAGACCGGTCAAGGCGGTTGGTTGGAATCGGACTGGTTTGGTTTTTTCCTCCCTGGTTCGTCCAACTGGAATTATCATTCCTCTCATGGTTGGCTTTATTTGCCTCAAGCAAGTCAGGAAAACTTTTGGGCTTGGCAGCCCGGCGTAGGTTGGTGGTGGTCAAGTTTGTCGGTCTACCCGTTTATCTATTCGAGTGAGCGAATGAGTTGGCTTTACTTCGACCCATCGCGATCTAACTCGCAAAAATCCGTCTTTTTCGATTATGGAAAAAACGATTGGTTTCAAGTGCCTTGATTGCTCTCGTACTTTTTCGAGCTTTTGATATGAATGGCAAGTTTCATGGAACCGATTAGAAGCCTATTCAAGCGTCGGGAGTTGCTTTGGCAGTTTCTCTTGCGAAACGTCAAGGTCAGGCATCGTGGGAGTGTGCTTGGGGCTCTTTGGTTGATTTTGAACCCATTGCTCATGCTAGGTCTTTATGTCTTTGCCTTCGGGGTGGTTTTCGGGGGGAGATTCACCGATTCTCCAAACGAATCCACTTTGGATTTTGCTCTCGGAATCTTCTTGGGATTGAACGTGTTGGGTTTGGTTTCAGGCATCATAGGAGCCTCTCCGGGCCTTATCGTCGGCCAACCGAATTTCGTGAAAAAAGTTGTCTTTCCTCTTGAAGTACTACCTGCGGCCATGACCGGAGCCTTGGCCTACGACTTGCTGATTGGCCTCGGTTTGTCCTTAACCGGGATTGCCATTCTTGGACCTGGTCTGACCCCAAACGCTTTTTACGTCCCTATCATAGTGTGTCCGGTTTTTCTTATGGCCTTTGGCTTGTCCTGGTTTTTTTCCGCTTTGGGTGTCTTTGTCAGGGACATTGGTCATTTGGGCACTTTTCTCGGGTTGGCTCTCCTTTATTCGAGCGGTGTTTTTTATTCGGCGGAAAAGGCTGAGGCAGCGGCCCCGGGGATATGGAAGTTTTTGCAATGGAATCCACTTCTTCAGGTTATCGATTCCTTGCGCCAAGTTACGCTTTGGGGCGGGGAGTTGGATTGGTGGAAAGTTGGGTATGCCTGGGTTTTCGGGATCGTCGTTTTTGTCTGCGGAGCTTGGTTTTTCAACCGGCTTCGACCTGCTTTTGCAGACGTTCTTTAGATTCCGGAATAAAGTTGCATGGCAACTTCGTCCCAAGAATGCGAACTTGCCCATTTGACGCCCTTTTCCCCCATTTCCTTTCTCAGGTTTTCGTCTTTAATCAGGCTCCCAATACGTTCCGTAAGAGATTCGGGTTCGTCGGGATCGATCAGGAAGCCGTTTCGCCCATGACGGACGGCATCCTTGACCCCGCCCGTATCATGAGCAATTACGGGAAGTCCGTGCGAGGCTGCCTCCAGATAAACGAAACCAAATCCTTCCACGCTTTTTTCCCGTGGCATGGAAGGCATGACAAACAAGTCGGCTTCCTGATATACGGTTTTAAGCTCCCCGTCACGAAGGTCGCCGAGAAACGAAACGTCGCAGTTTAGGTTGGAAGCGAGTTTTTTCAATTTGTCATAAAACTTGTGTTTTACTACGGGCCCGACGAACAGGCATTGGATTTGGCTCGCCAACTTACCGGGAAGGTTCGAAATGGCAGCCAACATTCGGTCTTGGCCCTTTCTAGGATGAATCCGCCCTACGCACAGGATCTTGATTTTTTCCTCCTTACTCTTGGGTTTCTTTGGGCCCTTTCCCATCAGACGCCTCGCCGGAGCACCGGGGAAGAGCAAAACCCGGTCTTCCAATTCCGGAACAAGTCTTAAAAGCGCGATCTTGTTGAAACTCGATAGTACGTGAATCTTCCGAGTCTTTTTCAATAGGCGTATGAAAAGAAATTTTTCCATTGGGTTTGCGCAAAACCTGAGTAGTTCCGTCCCATGAATCGTAACGATTAAGTCGGGTGTTTTGCGAAGCAACCAACCCAAGCGTACGAAGGCCCGCAAACTTCCCGGTTCGGCCAAATGGAGGGTTACTCGATCCAAATCCGTTTTGAGTTTTTTGGCAATTGCCCGGATTGACTTCATTGAGCAAATCCAACCCTGAGTCCCTTTGACCGGAAGATACTTGAATCCCTTGGTTTTTGTTTTTCCGACGTATTCGGGAACCCAGATCTCGGTTGGAATACTTATTTGCTCGCAGGCATGAGCTATTTCTTCGCAGTAGGTTCCAGCCCCTCCTCGCTTAGGGGGATATTCATGCGTTACCATTATTACGGTTTTCTTTCTCATGGATGCTTGCTCCAATATTCGAAATCTTCAGCTTGGCTGCAAAGCCCAATTTTTGGTAGCTTCTGAAAAGATGAAAAAGAAGATTGCAATTGTAACCGGTGGTTCATCGGGAATCGGGTTGGCGATTTGCGAGAGATTGCTTGCGGAAGGAATGGAAGTACATGCGATTTCAAGAAATCCCAATCAATCGTGGGAGCATAAATTATTTCATCCGATTCAATTGGATCTTTCCGACTTGGAATCAGTCTCTCGATTCTCGGATTCTTTCCTTAAGGAAAACGGGGTTCCGGATCTATTGATCAACAATGCCGGTTATGGCGCTTTTTACGAATGGAAGGAATTTCCGGATGAGGAAATCAAACGGCAATTATCCGTTTTGTTCTCGGCTCCCGTTTTGTTGTGCAAAACGTTTGCACCTCTGATGCAGGAATCGGGTAAAGGTGCGATCGTAAACATTACCTCCCTGGCCACTCTTTTTCCTCTGCCGTTCATGCCACTTTACAATGCCGGGAAGTCAGGGCTTTCAAGCTTTACTCAGTCGCTTATGCTCGAGTATCCGCAATATCCTAGATTAATCGATTTTCGACTGGGTGACGTGCGAACTTCTTTCAACCAATCGGCCCCAAAGCAGTTTGAATCGAAACAGCCCCGATTGATGAAAAACGCATGGCGAAAGATTGAAAGCCAACTGGATGATTCGCCCGCCCCTGCTTCCGCGGTTATCCGAATGATGGAGGTATTGAGAAAAAAGAGATCCGGTGTTTTTTACGGAGGTGGTTTCTTCCAATCTCGCGTTTCTCCATTAATTTATCGAGTTATGCCCTTCTCGTTGCTTCAATTCGTGTTGAAAGTCCGCTATGGATTGTCTTGAGATTTTCCTTGTTACAGCGGAGATTCTTCCTTTAGATTTTCTTTGCATTCCTTTTGAAACTACGAATATAATATAAAAATGTCTATGCCCCTGAAAACATTGCTCTTCCTTTCGGGATTTCTTTACTCTTTCTCTTTGTTTGGTCAAACTCCGGTGGAGACTTACGATTCAACCAAAGCCTACAGCGTCGGATCGTTGGTCTTGGTGGGGGAGGAGTCTTATATCGCGACTGCTGCATCAACTGGCAAGAATCCTCCCGACAATACAGACGTTTGGTCTAACTTATCCGTAGCGGCGAGCAACTTGGGCATACCTCAGGAGGATGTTCCTAGCCTTACCACATCTGAGATCTTGGCATCACTTCCCGGTGCAGAGCCGCCTGGCTCGGACGGCAATTCTTCTTCCTTTTATGGATTGGCGATTAGAGCGTATGTAGGGGAGTTTCCGGTTGCGGGCGGAATTATAATAAACGGAACTGAAAGTAAAAAGGTGATGATCAGAGTTAAAGGTCCCTCAATGAACAATTCGGTATCGAACCATATCGACCCCAAAATATCAATAACCAAA
>JAYOII010000163.1:4413-7075 GCA_038118685.1 Opitutia bacterium | reverse complement strand
TCACCTCCGTACAGGTTGATCAAAACATCTCCAACGTATCAACTGATTATGGTTATGATGTAATTGATTGGGTTAGAAAGAATACCATTCACTTGGGTGTAATAAATATAAGCTAAGTGACAAATGAAATCAAAAATGCTTCGACCAGTTCGCTTTGGATCACGGAATCAAAAATTATCTACTATTATCAGGATGGGAGCTGGGATTCTAGTTCAGTGGAGTCACACAGTTCCAACTCGTATGCGCAAAAAAGCTATGCAAACCCTTGCTTGTTCAAGGCAGTCGAGAAAATCGAGGTTTGGCTTCGGCAATCAAACGGAGGCAACGATAAGAAGGCTTATGAAGCGAACACGCTAGTATTCGGACTTAACAACTATCTCCCCGCCGATCTTAACTCCACCGCACTTCTCACCATTGCCGAGAACCAACCGGCCGGCACGGTGGTTGGTGAATTCAACGCAACCGATCCGGATGCAGGTGCGACCCTGACTTACGTCCTCGTCAGCGGGGCAGGGGATGGGAACAATTCCCTCTTCACCCTTGAGACCAACGGTACCATCAAGACGGCAACCACTTTCGATTTCGAATCCAACGCCTCGACCTACTCCATCCGCGTCCAGGCCAAGGACGAGTTCAACGCATCCGTCGAAGGCAACTTCACGGTGACCTTGACCAACCTGAACGAGCCGGTTACCGGTACGGTCACCGTGAGCGGAACGCCGGTGGTCGGGCAGACCCTGACCGCTTCGAATACCTTGGCCGATCCCGACGGCCTCGGGGCGATCACCTACCAATGGTACCGCGACGGTCAACCAATTGTGATAGGTGGTACGCTCAAGGACGGAGTGGATGGAGTGGACGGCTTGGATGGTGCCTCGAGTGTGACCCTGTCATCGGATGGCAATCACGTGTACGTCACGACTCACAATGATGATGTGGTGAGTTGGTATGAAAGAAACGCGAGCACGGGAGCGTTGACTTACGGAGGGATGTTGAAGGACGGAGTGGATGGAGTGGACGGCTTGGATAATGCTCGGAGTATTACCCTGTCATCGGACGGAAAGCACGCCTACGTCACGGGTTGGGTTGACGATGCGGTGAGTTGGTACGAGAGAAACGCGAGCACGGGAGCGTTGACTTACGGAGGGATGTTGAAGGACGGAGTGGATGGCGTGGACGGCTTGAATGGTGCCCGGCTTGTGACCCTGTCATCGGATGGCAATCACGCCTATGTTACGGGACAAAGTGACGATGCGGTGAGTTGGTACGAGAGAAACGCGAGCACGGGAGCGTTGACCTACGGAGGGATGTTGAAGGACGGAGTGGATGGAGTGGACGGTTTGAATGGTGCCTACATTGTGACCCTGTCATCAGACGGAAAGCACGCGTATGTCGCGGGATGGGATGACGATGCAGTGAGTTGGTTCACCCGCGATCCGCTTACCGGTGCCTTGTCTTACGGTTCCACATCGGATGCCAATTATACTTTGACCGCGGTCGATCTTGGCAAAACCATTACGGTGATCGCCAGCTATACCGACAGCGGTTCCTTCGAGCACAACGTCAGTTCGGCGGGAACGGCTGCCGTCCAACCCGTTTACGTTCCGAGTCAGCCCAATCACTTCGTGGATCTCAACTCCTCCGTAAACCTGGAAATGATCTGGGTGGAACCCGGCAGCTTCACCATGGGTAGCCCGACGAGCGAAGCGAACCGACAAACGAACGAGTCCGAGCACAACGTGACCCTGACCAAAGGATTCTACCTGGGCAAATACGAGGTCACCCAAGCTCAATACGAAGCGGTGATGACCGGCAACTCCAACGGTTTGAGCGCCACGCCGAGCCTCTGGTCCGGCAACCCGAACCGACCCGTGGAAAGGGTGAGTTGGGACGAAGTACAAATTTTCCTTAACCGTCTAAGTGCGAGCGAGCAGGCAGCGGGTCGCCTGCCTGCAGGTTGGTCTTATGTTTTGCCCACTGAGTCGCAATGGGAATATGCCTGCCGGGCGGGTACTACATCAGCGTATTCTTGGGGGGCGACGATCGCCGGTTCGAATACGAATTACAATTGGGATGGTGGGTGGAATACGGGTAGCGACTTCAAGCAAACCCGTGACGTGGCCCAGTACGCGGCCAACCCGTGGGGCTTTTTCGATATGCACGGGAATGTGTGGGAGTGGACCGCGGACTGGTACAAAACGGCTTATCCCTCCGGCAACCCGATAATCGATCCGACCGGACCGGCATCGGGTTCAGGCCGGGTCAAACGTGGTGGTTCTTGGAACAACAGTGGGCCGAACCTGCGTTCCGCCGTGCGCACCAACCACTTCCCGTACAACCGCCACGGTACCCTTGGCTTCCGTGTTGCCTACAAACAAATCACCACTCCTCCAAGCAACTTGGTTTCCACCGCTCTCCTCACCATCGCCGAGAACCAACCCGTCGGCACCGTCGTTGGCGAATTCAACGCAACCGATCCGGATGCGGGCGCAACGCTAACTTACCACTTGGTCAGCGGAGCAGGGGACACCCACAATTCTCTCTTCACCTTTGAGACCAACGGCACCCTCAAGACCGCCACCACTTTCGACTTTGAAACCAACGCCTCGACTTATTCCATTCGGGTGCAAGCCAAGGACGAATTCAACGCCACGGTGGAAGG
>JAYOII010000163.1:0-4403 GCA_038118685.1 Opitutia bacterium | reverse complement strand
TTGATATCTACGAAAATGCCGAGCCTGCGAATTTAAATGCGGCCAATCCGATTTCTTCGCCCCGAAGCGTTTCCAATCTTGTACTTTGGTTGGACGCAGAAAACGTTGACGACTTAAATAATTCGACCCTCAGCGGAGGGGATGCGATCTCCATGTGGAGGGATTTGAGTGGAAATGATTTTCATGCCGTACAAACTAACACTTCAAGGCAACCAACTTTTCAAACCGACCAAATCAATGGCAAGTCTGCGGTAAGTTTTCAAGGGCACGTTGCTCTGTATGCTGGAAACGTGTCGGACTCTGATTCGATCACTGCTTTTGTCGTTTCACATTTGCCAACAGGTAGAGCGTACGGACGTTATCTTGTCAAAAGATGGCTGTCCAGTCATGCTGGAGGTATCGATTTTGTTGATGGGTTTGCGTTTCATCTAGGGAATTTGAATACGGATACTTCCATATACGGGGATAGTTCCTCTTACCCGTCCACTTACAGTTACTCCCCAACTGTTTCAGTCGTCAAGCTTCGTAGGGAAAACGTTAAGATTTTGAATCATCTTATGGTTGGGTCGGGTTCGAGTTCCTCACACGGATTACTTTGGACGCATACCGAAGATAATATTGCGGAACTTTTAGTTTTCGATGCCATGCTGACAGACCAGCAAATAATCAGTATAAAATATTATCTGGCATCGAAATGGAGCCTGAACGCTTCCACAGATAGCGATGGAGATGGCGTGATGGATGCAAATGATTTGGTTCCTCTTGATCCAAGTTTTCATACCAATACACTTCCCACCGACCTCAGCACCACCGCTCCCCTGACCATTGCCGAGAACCAACCCATCGGTGCAGTCGTCGGTGACTTCAACGCCACCGATCCGGATGGAGGAGCGACTCTTACTTACCACTTGGTGAGCGGGGCAGAGGACACCCACAATTCCTTCTTTACCCTCGAGACCAACGGTACCCTCAAGACGGCCACTGTTTTCGATTACGAAACCAACGCCTCGAGTTATTCCATCCGGGTGCAAGCCAGAGACGAGTTCAACGCATCTGTGGAAGGCAACTTCACGGTGACCTTGACCGATGTTTACGAAGCCCCGCCCGGGCATTCGAACAACGACGGCAATTCCAGTTCCGACGGTAACACGACGACGGGTATCACGAACCCTGGGGCGGATGGCAATTCGACCAACGAGGGCAACGTGACTATTCCTTCTCCTGTACCCGATTATTTCCGTCCGATCGTCGATACTTTGCCCGTTGGCGAGGTAAACGGGACGATGGCCAAACTCCATGGGGCGATCGTGGATGCGGGGGGGCGTACCTCAACGCAGTTCGGGTTTCTGCTTTCCCTCAAGCCCGATCCGAGGTTGGGGGGGGCGGCGTTGTTCGTTTGGTGGTCGAATCGAATGCGAGCGCGTTTTCGGTGGATGCTTCGGCTTTGCAGGCGGGGAGGAAATATTACTTCCGGGCTTATGCGGTCAATGCGGAGGGCGTGGGATATGGGCTGGAGCAGACTTTCGTGACGCCGGCCGGGGCAGGCAGTCCAAGTTGGATCGAGGCCCAACCGGGGACGGCGAAGGGTTGGTGGGCAAGTCCGTGGTTGGGGACTTTTTATCAGTCTTCGAATGGATGGGCGAGGCACGAAAAACTGGGTTGGATCTATCCGGTCAAGACCAAGCCGGGCGGTGTTTGGTTGTGGTCGGAGGGGATGGGTTGGCTCTGGACGGATACGGGCTTGTATCCGCGTTTGTATTCCGACAAAGAGGCGAGTTGGCTCTATTTTTACGGTTCGATGGAGGGCAAGAGGCTCTTCTACGTTTATGATGGCGAGAGGTGGATAACCACGGTGGCCGAATGAGGATGAAAACTTTCAGAGGATTGCTTGCGGTCATTGGGCCCCTTTTCTTGTTGTGCGTAACCAATGCCCAGAATGAAGAGAGCGGAGCTGGTGCGGTCATTTTGGCCGAGGTCGTTCCTCCGGTTGTCTTCCGCGATGGTGACGAGGGGGGCGTAGAGAAAAAAATGATCCCGGGCATGCTCTTGCCGGAGGGGTATTGGGTGGAGACCGGACAGGGTGGAAACGTTTTGCTTTTGTTGAGCAACGGGACCGTGGTCACGATTACCGAGAACTCGCAGATGCGGGTCGATTCTTTCGATCAGGAACCTTTTGAGTCCCCGGGCGAGTCGGTCGAAGATTTTAAGGAAGAACCGAGTTCTTCGAACGTTTTGGTCGATTTGGAGGTCGGATCTTTGGTGGTGCAGACGAAGAAGTTGAGCAAGAAATCGAATTTCGAAATCAACAGTCCGCTCGGGGTGGCGGGTATACGCGGTACCGAATTCAAGATGGGTTTCGATCCGGAAGCGGGCATTCAGTTGGACGTGACCGAGTCGACGGTTGCCTTTACCCCTCGGGGATCGAAACGGCCGATGGCCGTGAGGGAGGGTAGGGGTTTGAGTTTGGCCCCGGGCAGAATCCCCATTGCCCGTCCCGTTTTTCCTCCGACTGCGGTGGAGATCAAGGCGTTCAACGGACGGGCCCGACGATCGGTCGGGAAAACACCCGTTTCTTTTGTCAAGCGCTCGATGGGCGAAGCGTCGAGGACGCGCTTTTTGAAAAAGAGGAACCGGAGAGTGCCTTCCGGGAGCAGGGACGAGAACAGACGCAGCGATCCGGCCGCCGATTTGCCGGAATCCGAACCCAATGAGCCGCTTCCGTCTGCTCCTCCGCCGGTCGATCCCATTGCTCCGGCCGATCCTTTCTTTCCGCGAACGCCTGTGTCCGCCGATCCGGGAAGCCCTTTCTTTCCGGGCGCGGTCAAAAGGCCCGAAGAGATCTTGGAGTTTTTGGAGAACAACTTGGACGTCACGCAGGCAAGAAAGACCGGACGGGTGGGCAAGCGGACCAGAGAGTTGGCCAAGTTAGGTTTGAGCGTCCGGGAAACGAACCGTTTTTATGAGTTAAACGCGGAAATTCAGGGCAATCTGTTGAAGGAATCCGCAGCTACGGGCAAACGTTTGTTGGGCATCGATTCGATCGGCCCGGCCGAGGTCGACAGGTTCTTCCGTTATTCCCCGGATGTCCGGTCTAAGATACTCGGTTTGCCGGACGGGGCTTTGGCCAACCTTTTGAATCAGGGGGTGGACGAAAGCTTGTTGTCGGGGGCCTTGAGCGGGGAGAGCATTGCGGCCTCCCAATCAGGAAAGCTTCCGGTCGCGCCGCCCGAGAATGCCTTGAACACCCGGGCCATGGCGTTGGCGGAAAGGTTCAAGGATACTCCGCAGTCTTACGTTTTGGAGGAGTTGCTGGCTTTGGGTGGAGGCGTTCTCGACGAAGAAGCCTTGCGGAAGGGCGAGGTGGCCGATCTTTTGCTGCAGGACTACCGTTTGGGGTCGACCGGAGAGACGGGTTTGACTTCGTTTGATTCGAGCGAGGTGTGGAGGAATCCTTTTTATCAGGAAATCAGTTCGTTGTACGCCACCTTGGAAAACGATCAATTGGTGGCCGGGTCGGCCAAGGTCGTCGGCGGGGCGAACCTGATCGTGGAGGCCAATTCTCAGGCTTTGTCTCCCTACTTTGCTGGTTCAGCGGGGCAGACGATCGTTTTGAGCGCCGGAGAGACTCTTGGATTCGAGGGAGACTTTTCCTGGGCTTCGAAACCCGAGGACGCGGCCCGGTTGGTCGTGATGAGTTCCGGGGAGATGCAGTTTGCCGAGGGGATGAGCCTGAAATCGGCCACCGGAGACTTGGTTTTGTCCTCCCGGTCCGATCTGTCCTTGAAGAACGTCGGTTTGGAGGTGTCCCGCGAGGCAGTGATTCGGGGTACACGGGATGTATCCCTGATCAATACGAGGATCGGAGCCGATTCGATGGCCACCGTCAAGGCGGCCCGTAATTTGAACGTGGACGGACTGACCTTCAGCCGGAGCGTGTCCAGCATCCTGATGGAAGCCACTACCATCCGTCTGAGCAACGTGAATTTCCCGGCCGCTTCGGCGGTCCGATTGAACAGCCTGCACGGGCCCATCGACGGGAAGTACCCGAACTTCGGAACGGCCGTTCCCGCCGCGGCCCAAATCGGCCGGGTGAACTTCCTCAAGAACGTTTCCTCGGGCGGCAACCAAATCATGACCCGACAGGCCTTCGACCAGTACGGAAAGAACGTCATGATCGGCAAGACACCAAGGCCCTGATTCCGTTCTCGGGTTCCGTCTAGTCATCGCGAGCCCTCTCACCCCACTCTTGTCATCGCGAGGGCACAGTCCGTTGGCGATCCGCGGTGAAATCGGAGCCGAACCGCCGAACCCCAAGCTTCCATCGAGCTTGTCTCAAGGTCTGGAAAAACCGGAATCAAAGACCCTACTCGAAGAATTACGCCGCTTGATCCAATAATTTGGAA
>JAYOII010000162.1:0-7118 GCA_038118685.1 Opitutia bacterium | reverse complement strand
CGTGAATGCATTCATGGAACTTCTTGAAGAGATGCCCATCAACGACACCCGGTGGGAATCCGCTCATACCTCCCTCCTAAGCACCTATCGGACAAACCCTATCGGGTATCGCTCGACCCCTTCCTTCGTTTACGACGTAAGGACTTTGGGATTGGAGGGGGATCCCAGGAAAAAACGCTACGAGAAGCTTCGTGCAGCAGACGTCAAGCTACTTGAAGAGTTTTACGAAAAGGAAATCAAGCCCAAGGCGAAACTGCTGTCCATCGTCGGTGACTCCGAAAAGATCGACCTGAGAAAGTTGTCCGAAATCGGACCGCTCACCAAGGTCAAGGCAGAGGATCTGTTCACTCGCTAGGGTCTGAAATTCGGTGATGAGCTCCTCTGGATAAATCGGACAACCCGCCATCCAAAGGCTTGTCCTCGGGAATCGCCAGCATCTTGCGAAAAAAACCGAATACTTTCTCGCACTCTTTTTCTCTTTCCTGAGTATTCTTGAGGCGCAAAATCACACGCTCGCTTCGACCGCTCTCAAATTCAGTCAGCACGCAACTGCAGGTCACTCTTCCGTTGTTGGTTGGAATTTCACAGACGTCGACCCGTCCCACCGGGACAAACGCACCGTTCCCTTCCGATGCTTCCATTCGAAGAGAGACCCTCTTTTCGTTGAAATTGAAAATTCTCGTATAATTGAGGCGAACGGATTCACCATCGACGAGCATGGACTCCATGCCTTTGCGCAAGATTTTGATTATTTCGACCGCACGATTCATTTGAGCCGTGCAATTACGACTCAATACCGATAAGGAAGCAACAGAAAACAAATTTGCGGAATGAACGACCCCCGTCATAAAAAAGATGATCAGGAATTGTATGAAGAATGCCTGAAAAAAGCCGAAGGGAATGAAGCTCGAGCCATGGTCTATTACAATCATCGCCGAAATGCGGTTGCGGATCCCGATTGCGAAGATATGGACCGGCGCGAAAAGTGGCCCATGCTCGCCCCTCTGCTCATCCTCTACACAATGGGCACCGTTGGCGTACTTCTTTTGGTGTACGGGTTCCTTGCCCACCGCCTCGGGTGGTGATCTCCCGTGGGTTGACCATCGTATTCGGAGGACTGGCCGGAGTTGAGCAGTCGACATTTGTCAGGGCGATCTCAAAGGGATGGTTCCCCTGGAGTTATTGGCCATCTATTTAGAAGGAACGGTTTTGAATCGTTGATCGTTGACGAAACGGGTCCTCTTCTATACAGATATTTGCTTGTGTTTCGGGTCGGTAGCTCAATCGGTAGAGCAGTGGCCTTTTAAGCCATTGGTTCCGGGTTCGAGTCCCGGCCGGCCTACCACCTTGAAGCCATGCCGGGCATCGCAAAAGATTTTTTGCTAAAATACGGCCATGATCATCCGACTATTCAAGTACAAGATCGTTTGGCCATGCCTCGTGTCCTTGGATTTCGCGAGGATGGTCGCAATACAATTATGTCGTCCGTCGCCCCACAGTCCATTGGGTT
The DNA here is from genome assembly GCA_038118685.1 of Opitutia bacterium. Classification (GTDB taxonomy): domain Bacteria; phylum Verrucomicrobiota; class Verrucomicrobiia; order Opitutales; family Seribacteraceae; genus Seribacter. Next base: position 5,608 of record JAYOII010000162.1, on the reverse strand, counting down.
TTCCAACTTTTCCTCAAGGAATGGCTTCGCCTTCCATGCCCTCGCAATCCCGCCGCATTTCGTTGTGTGTGGAAAGTCCGCATCATGACGGTCCAATTACACAACGCCTCCCTCTCCCTCGCTTTCAACGGAATCAAGGCGGCGGGAAAAGTGGAAAATTCGGTTGCCAAACTGACCACGGGCAAAAAGCACCTCAACGCCAAAGAAGATTCAGGTGGTTTCGAGCAAGCCATTCGCATCGAACACGAACAAAGGCTCGCTTCCCTAAGCGTACGAAACCTGCAGAACCTGATTTCCTATACTCAAATGCAAGAAGGAGCCCTTGGTCAGGCCGCCCACATTCTGCAACGGATGAACTCCCTTTCCCAACTTGCCCTCGACGTAACGAAGACGGACTCCGATCGAACCGCCTACAACCATGAGTTTGTCGAACTCGCCAAGGAACTCGAGTCAATCAAGGGCTTGACGTTGAATGGCATCAATCTTTTTGAGGGCGATCCGGTTTACCTCACGATCAACGATCCGCAATACAGCGAGGAAAAGGCCCGATTCATCGAAATATTAAGGTCACAATGGCTCAAAGGAGCCGAGCAAACGGTAAACGACCGGCTTGGTTTGCAGGGCACGGGACAAATCAATTTGGTCATCGAGGTATCGGAGGAAGAGGCTTATCCGGTACTCATTTCCGAATCATACGATGGCAACAATGCAAAGCTCAAGTTCTTCCTTGATACCTACCAACAAGCGGGTTTCCCGATTTCCTCCCCTTCCGATTGGGCCGAACGATACAACGTTCAGGCCATGACCCGATTGATTCTTCGCGACAACCTTCATTACGATGCCCTCGCCAACGGAAACCAAAACAAGGGGACTTCCACCGAAGGCGGGGCTTTCTGGTTCAAGGATGGCGTGGAGGAATTCATTCACGGCGGCGATTACTTGATTCAATTCAGCGGAGCTTCCAATCTCACCGATTTGGTCAATGCAATGGGTTCGGGAGATGATCAAAGCGGAGGAATCGTGGGCAGAGCCTCGAATTATCTTTCCGTCCGTTACCTGCATGAAGAATTAAAGGCCGCAGGCGCCACCGAGGGCGTAAAGACCATGCTACGTTGGATGTCCGATCAAGTGGCTGCCGGAAAAACCGCTGAGCAAAGCAGCATTGGAGCCGCCCTTGTCCATTTCATCCCTGCCAAATATACTGCCATCGCAACGGCTAACGACGAATTCATTTCCGATTACAAGACAAATGCCGCATCCGAATTAAGCAGTAAGATCCACGTCTACAATACGGACACCGGAGCCATTGGCGGATTCGATGCGGAGAATGGAGCCGGCGCCGTCATATCGGTAGCGGACGCCGTTCCCAATACCGGACCGGGCTACGAGCTCACCGCCCCCGTTAAAAACCCAACCAGCGGATTCAACGTCTTTTGGGAAGGAGAAGACAATGTTCTGGTGCCTGACAAAGGTCAGCTTTTTGAAACCGTTGAGATGGTAACCGTCGACAACATACAAAGCCACAACCTCAAGACCATTGAATCGTCCAACGCCACTTTGATCAAAATCGAGGAACTGCTTGAATCACTTTCCTCGGAAAGAGCGCGCGTTGCCGCCAACACCAAGAGAATTTTGACGGAACGGGATCATTTCCAAAACTCCTTGAATTCGCAGGAAAGCGCTCTTAGTCGAATTGCGGATACCGATTTCGCGGAGGAAAGTACGACGCTGGCAAAAAACCAAATCCGGACCCAAGCCAGCATGGCCATTTTGGCTCAGGGCCAAGAAAGTAGACTCTCTTTGCAAAAACTGCTCGCTGGGGTGAAAACCAAAGGGAAAAAGCCTAGTGCTCCGCCGCAAGCTTCTTGATCTCCCGAAGATCGAGTTTTCCCGTAGGCAAAAGAGGGATCGAAGCGACCTTGCGGATTTCCCTCGGTATCCAAAGATTGGGCAGACCGCCCTTGGCCAAGTCCTTGCGTAACCCTTCCTTGTCCAAATCAATGGAAGTCAGAAGGATCAGACGCTCTCCCTTCGCCTCGTCCTCAGTCCCCACTACTACGCAAACCGGGTCGTCCTCTTCCGAAACTCCGAGTGATTTCGCTATCGCTTCTTCCACGGTTCCATGAGGAACCATCTCCCCTCCTATTTTTGAGAAGCGGGATAGACGGCCCTCGATGAACAGAAATCCATCGGAGTCGATTCTTCCCAAATCTCCGGTCACCAACCAACCGTCCTTCATCAGAACCTCGCTGGTTTCCACGGGTTGATTCAAATACCCCAGGAAGACGTTCGATCCGCGAAAACAAAGGATGCCGGTTTCTCCATTCGGCCTATCGTCTTTAGTCTCCGGATGCACGATCTTTACTTCGACCCCCGGCAGCAACCGGCCAACGGAGTTCTGCCGGGATCCATCTCCCGGAACGTTGAAGGACAAGACCGGCGATGCTTCCGTCAGGCCGTACCCTTCCAAGTATTTGCAACCAACTTCCTTTTCCCACCTTTCCCGAAAAGACGGAGGAGTCCTTTCGGCTCCGGCCACCACGTACTTGACGCTTGCCAAATCACCAGCCTTCGCCTTTCTCAAGTAGCCCTTGAGAAAGGTTGGAGTGCCCATCAATACGTCGACCCGTTCTTCACGAATCGCCCGGAGACTTGAAACTAGGTCAAGGGGGGATGGGGCCGATACAATCTCGAGTCCTTCAAGCAGAGGGTACATGGTGGTAATCGTAAAACCAAAGCTATGGAACAGCGGCAGGTTGGCGAGAATCCTGGCATCCTCTGCAAACAGGCCGAATTGTGAGATCTGATGACAATTCGAAAGAAGGTTTTGGTGCGAAAGCATCACGCCCTTGGGCGAGCCTGAGCTTCCACTGGTAAAAAGAAGGGCGGCCTCCCTGTCTCCACCTTCTCGCGGAATATCGTATGATTTCGCGAAACTTTCCGGGAAAAAGCGCAACCAGGCCAGTTGACGGAACAAGGACAGTTTTTCCTTACGGTAGCCCTTGAGCCTTTCGCCCACGTCGACCAACTCGTCCGGCCAAGGAAAATTCGGAAATTTTCCAATAAGAGGCTTTGCCGTCAGAACGGTTCGGATTCGAGCTGCCTCCATCGACTGTCCAACCACGTCGGATCCTAGCGTGAAGTTAAGGTTGACCGGAACCTTGCCGGCAAAGAACAAGGCGAGGTTGGCCAACACGCCCGCCAGTCCCGGAGGCAAGACTACGCCGACCCGATCTTCGCTTGTTTCGCTTTTCAAATCACGAGCGAGGCGCAAAGCCAAGACCAGGAGAGCCCCGCGATTTAGACGGACGGGGGAAGGAAGACCGTAATCAACAAGGGCAGGCGCGCCGACCTTCTTGCTCAGGGCCGCGAACAGTTCATTCGCCATATGGTACGAGGAGTTCATTGAAAAGACTGACTCATTCATGAATACCCATCGCTTTGCCGTTGCCAAGACCCGAAGAGAGTTTATTTTGCAAAGGAACATGAGAACGACATTCGCAAGCGAATCACGCCCTGCTTTGGAAAGGGACATTGAGCGAATTTTTCAGCCCGAATCCTGAGTGTAAAAAACGCTCGAGGTTCGGGCTCTCCTCGCTGACCACCACTTTTCAGGAAACCTTTTTTCAGACGAGCTCTTCTTTCCCCCATTGCATCCTCATCATGTCCAATCAAAACATCACCATTTACGACACTACCCTCAGGGACGGATCCCAGGCCGAAGGAGTGTCCTTCACAGTCAGCGCAAAACTCCGCGTAGCGCAGAAACTCGACCAGTTCGGAATCGACTATATCGAGGGCGGTTGGCCGGGAAGCAACCCTCGGGACATGGCCTTCTTCGAAAAGGCGGGAGACCTCGAACTCAAGCACTCGAAAATCGCGGCATTCGGTTCGACGCGACGCGCTTCCTCCCTGGTGGAAGAAGATCCCCAAATCAAACTTCTGCTCGATGCCGCCACCCCGGTGGTAACCATTTTCGGAAAGTCCTGGCTTCTTCACGTAACCGACGTGCTCCGGACTACACCCGAGGAAAACCTTTCCATGATCGAAGATTCCGTACGGTTCCTCAAGGAACAGGGGAAGGAAGTCGTTTACGATGCCGAGCATTTTTACGATGGTTTTGCCAGCGACCCCGATTATGCGCTTTCCACTCTGGATGCAGCCCGCAAAGGAGGCGCCGACTTCCTCGTGCTTTGCGAAACAAACGGTGGAAAGCTAGTGACTCCTTTCAAGGACGCCACCACCACCGTCGTCGAACGCTTTCCCGACACCCCCATCGGGGTTCATTGCCACAATGATGCGGGCGTCGGCGTAGCGGTCAGTTTGGCTGGTGTAGAGGCAGGGGCAACCATGGTGCAAGGTACGATGAACGGATACGGCGAAAGAAACGGCAACGCCAACCTGACTACCATCATACCCAATCTCGAGATCAAGATGGATATCAAGACCAACAGCGGACAACATCTCTCGAAACTTCGCGACCTGTCCCTTTTCATTGATGACGCCACCAATTTGCGTCCCGACATTCGCTCACCCTACGTCGGGGCTGCATCCTTCGCCCACAAGGGAGGAGTGCATGCGGATGCGGCATCAAAATCCAACCGGAGTTACGAGCATATCGACCCGTCGATCGTCGGAAACCGCACCCGCGTCCTTGTCTCCGACATGTCAGGGCGAAGCAGCGTCATGATGAAGGCCAAGGAAATGGGCATGAACGTAGATGGCCGTTCGCCTGAGATGAAGTCCTTTCTCGAGGAGCTCAAGCGCCTCGAATTCCAAGGTTATGAATTCGAAGCTGCCGACGCTTCCTTCGATCTTCTTTTACGCCGGTTTCTAAGGGGTGAAAATTTCGCATTCGAGGTGTTGCGCTATCACGTGGGTGTCGGCCGCGAGGCGGGCGGTAATGAATCGAATTCGGAAGCAACGGTCAAACTCAAGATCAAGGATGAAGAAAGACACACCGTAGCCGAGGGCAATGGGCCTGTCTCCGCGTTGGATCACGCCTTGAGGAACGCGCTCGAAAAAGATTTCCCTTACATTCAGGAGGTTCGATTGACGGACTTCAAAGTAAGGATTTTGGAAAGCAACCTTGGAACCGATGCCATAACCCGCGTCCATATTGAATCGACCGATGGAAACAAAACCTGGGGCACGGTCGGGGTGAGCGACAACGTCATCACCGCAAGTTGGGAAGCATTGGTCGATTCGGTCTCTTACAAAATCCTGCTGGCTTCCGAAAACGATTCGTAACTTTCGACCCTCGGACCCAAGGGGGCCCAGATCTTTGGGTCGGTCGAGCGGAAGACGATTCGCGTGGGAATGCCCAAGGATGCCGCCAAATGTCCGGGACCCGAATCATTCCCAAGAAAAACCGAGGCTTGCTCAACCATCATATTCCTTAGTTCGCACAAGCTTGGCGAACGAACCACTTGAACCCTGGTGTCTTTGAAAATCTCGAGTTTTTCGAAATTCGACCAAACTTCGCCATCTGCCTCGCCAAAGGAAAAAGCCACTCTGTTCATGGTCTTTGAACCAAGCCATTTGCTGGCGAATCCGGCAAAACAAGAAAGCGGGGCGTTTTTCTTGTCACTCCCGCTCCCGGGGTGAA
>JAYOII010000161.1:4150-7154 GCA_038118685.1 Opitutia bacterium | reverse complement strand
CCCCGTTATGGAGAGCATTGGGCCAGGCAGTGGTTGGATTTGGCCCGCTATGCCGATTCCAACGGTTTTCAGGCTGATCAACTCAGGGACAGTTGGGCGTTTCGCGACTGGGTCATTGAGGCCATGAACGCAGACATGCCCTTCGACCGGTTTAGCATCGAGCAGCTTGCCGGAGATCTTCTTCCCGAATCCACGGTATCCCAAAAAATAGCAACGGGTTTTCACCGGACACCGACCTGCAACGTGGAGGCAGGCGTTCATCCGGAGGAAAACCGGGTCAATCAGGTTTTCGACCGGGTCAACGCGACGGGGTTGACTTGGTTGGGCACGACCCTGGAGTGCGCCCAATGCCACAGCCACAAGTACGATCCCTTCACTCAGGAGGAATACTTTAAGCTTTTCGCTTTTTTCAACAATACCCCTCTTGAAGTCCGGAACCAAAGTGGAAAGGGCGTTTCCTTTGACTTTTGGGGGCCGAAGATGGACTTGCCCTTGGGTGTCGGAGAAGCAGAGGAATTCAACCGGTTGAACAGTGAGCTTGCTTCCCTGAAGGAAGAATTGGAGGCTGAGGAAAAGAAAGCCGAACAGGAGTTTCCGCTCTGGGTCAAGGAGATGACAAAGAGAGCCGAGGGTGCAGGCTTTCAAGTCCCCGATTGGAAGGTCGCCCCGATTGAAGAGGCCTCTTCGGACGGCAAGGAGACTTTTGAAACGCTCGAGGATGGAAGCGTTTTGGCTACCGGCAAACCGGGAGACCGTTCGACCTATCTGATCAAAGTGGAAGTCGGACCGGGCAAGTGGAAGGCTCTCCGGCTTGAAGCCCTTCTGCACAAGAGCATGCAGAAGAAGGGACCTGGGCGCAACGTTACCAACGCAAACCCCAACTTCGTGCTGACCGAAATTCTCGTTTATCGTCGCAAGGGCGACCTTCGCGAACCGATCGTCTTGAATCGGGCATGGGCTGGTTTCTCACAGGCTAACTTCGGTGCGGGGCAGTTGATCGACGGCAAGCTTGACTCGATGAACGGCTGGGCCATTGCTCCCCGTTTCGGGGAGAACCATCAAGCGTATTTCGAATTCGGGGAAACGCTCGACTTGGAAAAACCGGCTAGGCTCGAGATCGAGATGAAGCACCTTTACGGGGGAGGGCGTAACGTCGGTCGGCCGCGCATCTCCCTCGCCACGGTTTTCCCTCGTGAGGAAAAGGAAAACAAGCGCCTCTATGCATTGGCGGGGAAAAAGAAGCGAAGCAAAGCCGATGAGAAAGAACTCAAGAAACTTTTTCTTGCTCAAAGAAACGAGATCGTTTCGCTTAAGAGAAGAATCGGTGAAGCCGAGGGCCTGCTCGCGAAGATCAAGCCGGCCAGCACCCTCGTCATGGTCGAGATGAACCAAACGCGCGAGACTCACGTCATGTCCCGCGGCAATTACCTTTCCCCCAAGCAGAAGGTCGATGCGGGAGTGCCGGAGAGCCTTCATGCCTGGAACAAGGAGTGGCCCCGCAACCGTTTGGGCTTGGCCAAGTGGCTGGTCGATCCGGGCAATCCCCTGGTCGCCCGCGTGACGGTGAACCGCTGGTGGGGACAGCTTTTTGGAACGGGGATCGTATCCACGGAGGCGGATTTCGGTTCCCAAAGCGAACCCCCCACTCATCCCCGGCTTCTTGACTGGTTGGCCGTCGAGTTCATGGAGAATGGCTGGTCCATGAAGCATATTCACAAGCTTATCGCCCTCAGCGGAACCTACGGACAGAGTTCCCGGGTCTCGCCCTCCGTCCTCGAGCGCGACCCGCGCAACCTCTACTTCTCGCGTGGCCCTCGTTTGCGGATGTCCGCCGAGATGATCCGGGACAATGCCCTGCGCGTTTCCGGTCTGCTGAGCGAAAAAATGGGCGGCCCCCCTGTCTATCCGCCGCAGCCCGACGGGCTTTGGCGTCAAACCGGACGCAACGAACCGAAGTACGTTGCGGCCAAAAACGAGGATCGTTTCCGTCGCGGGGTCTACGTGATCTGGAGAAGGGCCGCGCCTTATGCAAGTTTCGTGAATTTCGACGGGCCCGACCGTTCGTCCTGTTTCCCCAAGAGGAGCCGGACCAACACCCCTTTGCAGGCGTTGACTCTTCTCAATGACCAGGCTTACGTCGAGATGGCTCTTGGTTTCGCCGCCTCCATCCTTCGGGAGAAAGGCCTGTCCGGCGACGGAGATGCAATCCGTATGGCTTTCCGCAGGACTCTTTCCAGGAAACCAACCGAGAAGGAGGTTGCTATTCTAGTCGGCCTTCTTGGCAAGGAACGCAAGCGACTTCAAGCCAACCCTAAGGGTGCCAAGGATATTATCTCCACTGCGTCCGCACTGAAGCTTTCATCCGGCTTGGACGAGGTGGAACTGGCCTCCTGGTTTTTCGTGGCCAATGCGTTGCTCAACCTCGATGAAACCATAACCAAGGGCTAGACTGCTCATGCTTTCATGAATCCGATCGATCATTACCTGAGAACTCTTACCCGGCGTCAACTCTTCCAACGGGTCGGCATGGGCGTCGGTGGATTCGCCTTGGCCGAGCTTCTCGGTCAGGATCTTGGTGCCCGGACCGCCCCTCCCATTGCTCACTTTGCTCCCAAGGCCAAGAGCGTGATCTATTTTCATTTGGTCGGAGCCCCTTCTCACCTCGATCTCTACGATTACAAGCCTGAGTTGCAGAAGCGCAGTGGTGAGCTTTGTCCCAAGGAAATGTTCGAGGGCAAGCAACTTGCCTTTATCCGTTCACGCCCGACCTTGCTCGGGACATCGAAAGATCCGAAATTCAAGTTCCGAAGCTGTGGCCAATCGGGCATTCAAATTTCCGATCTTCTTCCCAATTTGCAGACCTGCGCGGACGAAATGTGCTTCATTCGTACCTTGCATACCGACCAGTTCAACCATGCGCCGGCCCAGATGTTCATGCAGACCGGGTTCGAGCGCTTCGGTCGTCCCAGTCTGGGGGCCTGGGCCAACTACGGGCTTGGGTCCA
>JAYOII010000161.1:0-4115 GCA_038118685.1 Opitutia bacterium | reverse complement strand
GACCTACCCGGTTTCGTGGTCATGGTGACCGGACAATACCCCGGAGCCGGCAACAGCATTTTCGGGAGCGGGTTCCTGCCCTCCGTCTACCAGGGCATCGAGTTTCGGGGAAAGGGGGATCCCGTTCTTTTCCTCTCCAACCCCAAGGGAGTCGACTCGGCGGCTCGCAAGCGCGTCGTGGATGCGATCAATGATTTGAATCGGGAACAGTTGCATGGGGTGGGGGATCCGGAGATCGCCACCCGCATAAGTCAATACGAAATGGCTTACCGCATGCAGTCAAGCGTGCCTGAGCTCAAGGACTTGTCCACCGAGACGTCTGCTACCCTGGACGCTTATGGCGCCAAAGTGGGAGGTTCGGGTTTTTCCAACAACTGCCTGCTTGCCCGCCGAATGGTCGAGCGTGGCGTGCGCTTCGTCCAGTTATTTGATCAGGGTTGGGACCACCATAGCGGTCTGCAGCGCGGTTTGCCTAACAAATGCAAGCAGGTTGATCAACCGATAGCGGCTCTGATCAAGGACCTCAAGGAGCGGGGCCTGCTTGACGAGACTCTCGTAGTCTGGAGCGCCGAATTCGGTCGTACCCCAATGGCTCAGGGAAGCAATGGGGCAGGCGAGAAGAACAGCAACGTTGGCCGTGACCACCACAAGGAAGCTTTCACGGTTTGGATGGCCGGAGGTGGAGTGAAACCGGGGTACGTTCATGGACGGACCGATGAATTGGGTTACGGAATCGCCGACCGGCCGGTTCACGTGAACGATTTCAACGCTACCCTTCTTCACTTGCTTGGTTTGGATCACGAAAAATTGACCTACCGCTCGCTCGGGCTCGATCAACGCCTCACAGGTGTCGAGGAACACCACGTGGTTCGGGAAGTGGTCGCCTGATTGCCCCGAGGGCAAACGAGGGCCCTCTGTTTTATTTCTTTTGCTTGCGAGGCTTGGACGCGAGAGCCGGTCCGTTGTCGGGTGGCATGGACTTGTGCCAGGCGACGACGGCCTTGCTCAAGCGGGCCACGACTTCGGGGTGCTTCTTGGACAGCTCCTTGGACTCGCCCCGGTCTTTCTCCATGTCGTAAAGAAGTGGGTCGGAGCCATCATACTCGCAGAGCAATTTCCATTTTCCGGAGCGAACGGCCAGATCGGGTAAATCCTTGACTCCGTAAAAAGAGTCGCGGTCGGGCGGACGGCGAAAGAAGAGCGGTTGTTTGCGGGAGTTTTTGCTTTTGCCGAGCAAAACGTCGGGCAAGGATTCGCCGTCGTACTGAACGCCTTTGGGATGTGGGACGCCGGCCAAATCAAGTAAAGTGGGGACCAAGTCCACTGCCGAGAAGACCGATTTCAGGTTCACTTTTCCTTTACCTTCCTTCTTGTCGGATGGAATGAATCCGGGACCCCAGACAACAAGCGAGGATCGAATCCCACCCTCGAACAAGTGCGTCTTGAACCCTCGGAACGGACCGGATACCCCGGCGCCTTTTTCAGCTCCGTTGTCTGAGCAGGCGAGAATGAGCGTATTGTCAGCGAGTCTCGGGTCGTTCCGAACGAAGTCGAATAACTTCCCAAGTTGCTCATCCATGGTTTCCAACACGGAAAGATAAAGCCTGCGCTTCGAACCGTCTCCCCATTTTGCAGTGGGAGGCCAAAACGGACCGTGCACGTCGTCCGGCCAAAGGTTGAGGTAAAAGGGCTTTTCCTCACTTTGGGCCTTTTTGATGAAGGGGATTGCTTCCTCCACAAAGCCTTCCGTTATCTTCGATCGCTGCATCCAGCGCGCCCCTTTGCCCAAGCGCTCGGCATCCGCCCAGATTCTTCCCGGTTTGTCGGGATCCTGACCGGGTTTGAGGGTAAGGGGAAGAAGCTTGGGTCCCATTCCTTCGAAATTGGTCAGAGATTGATCGAAACCGTATTCGGTGATCGCGGGCGCGTCGGCTACGTTGCGTTGGCCGCCCATGTGCCATTTGCCGAAGTGTCCGGTCGCATAGCCCGCCTTTTGCAGAGAACGGGCTAGCATCGGAGCTTTGGGATCGAGCCATTGAGCCATGCCCCGTTGTTTGTTGTGATCGCGGTTGCTCAAGTAGGAAGTTATCTTCCAACGTTGGGGGTATTGCCCGGTGGAGATCGCAGTGCGGGAGGGAGAGCAGATGGGAGAATTGACGTAAAACTGCTCGAAACGGATGCCTTCTTTGGCCAACCGGTCGACGTTGGGTGTTTGGGCGTCTGCGTTGCCGAAGCAGGAAAAGTCACCCCATCCCATGTCGTCGATGAAAACCAAGATGACGTTGGGCTTCGCTCCCATGCTGGTCAGGGCGAAAACAAGAGACAAGAGAAGTGGGTTTGAGATCGGTTTCATTTTGCTGAAATTGAGGATCAACGGATCCTTTTTCAACCGAGAAAAAAGCTTTTGTTTTATAATTTTGTATGTTTTTATATGAAGTTATCGTTTTTTTATTATCCCCAACCCATCGGTAAAATGAAAGTAATCTCACTTTTTTCACTGTCCTTGATTGGACTCATGGCGATGGTTTCCGGTTTGTCCGCCAAGCATCACGAGGGTGATGACCTGCGGGATTTCGGGACCAAGCTCAAGCAAGCGGTAGAGGAGGGCAAGCTTTCCAAAGAGGATGCCATGGCCAAATGGAAGGCTGCCGCTCAAAAGAAGAAAGAAGAGCACGACCGGAAGGGCGGGCATGACGATCCCAAATTAAAAATGATGGAGGCCATCAAGCGGGCCGTTGCGCAAGGCAAGCTCTCCGAGAGGGAAGCCAAAGCCAAGTGGATGGCAATCCGTGGCGAGCACGGAGACGATCGGCATGATCAGGGACGTCATCACGATGACCGTCATGACCGAGACCGTCATCACGAGAGGCGTCATCACGATGATCACCATGAAGACGACCATGACGATCACGAGGAAGATGATTTGGAGGAGATGCACCTTGAGATCGAACGCATGCATCTTGAGATCGAACTAAGAAAGCTCCACTTTGAATTGGAGAGGATCGAATTCGATCAGGATCGTGAGCGCATGAAATGGGATATGGAGAGGATGCGCATGGATCATGACCGTCAGCGTATGCACCGCGAAATGGAGCAACGTGCACACGGTCCTCGCTCACCGCACGATGCCAGGCACCCGGTTGGTCCGCCCAAAGGACCTCCTCATGGAGCAAGGCCCGATAATCGCAAGAGACCTTCTGGCGCAGGTTTTGGCAATTCGAGGAATTCGATGAAAGGTAAGCGCGGAGGATCGATCAAGTGACGAAGTTTACTGGGAAGGCACTTTCCAGAAAGCTTATCCTCTGATACCATAACTTTTGCGCCTCCTTGGTTTTGGGGCGTTTTGTTACATCAGTCTTGCTCGATTTCCTTTTGATCCTTAGCCCAGGTAAGCAACTGCACTTGTTTTTTGGTGTTGAGGTTTGGGTTGTGCCCGTTGCCCCGAGGCCAAGTTAGCATGAATTGCAATTCATGTTCACTTGGCTATTCTTGAATAGTGAACATTTACTGCCGTAGTCTGTTTTTCTCTGCCTTGCTTACCTTGGTTGTATTCAAGTCTTTCGGCATCAAAAGCCTCAAGTCGAAATACCAGAATTGGAACGAAACCGACGAAAGAATAACGGTCGAGTCGCTTTACTTTAGCGCGGGGGTTGAAATTTCTTCTTCTTGGTCTCTTGATTTCGTTGGGATTTACGATTCGATATCGGGAGCAACCCCGACAGGCAAACCTCCAAAGGCAGGTACGAAAGATTGGCTTGCCTACTTGGAGGAGGAGCGAATTGCGGGTGTTTTGAGTCTTTCGAAAAAAGGTGAGATCGTCGACCAAACGCTCGATCTTGGGTACAGCGACGAACCGGATTATCTCTCAAGAACCTACGGATACAAGCTTTCTCATGGTTTTGCCGAGGATACTTTCGTCGTGTCCGCCGGCCTTTCCATCCAAGACGATCGTGTCGATTCTTCTGTTCCGGGAGGGCCCGGTCTTGGAATCCAAAAAAAGCGGACGCCCGAGCTCTCTCTTGGATTTTACAGAATTTTAAATCCCAAAACAACCCTCGCCGTGAACTTGGCATGGTCACGACCAGATGGATACTTAAGCGATCCCTACAAACAAA
>JAYOII010000160.1:960-7193 GCA_038118685.1 Opitutia bacterium | reverse complement strand
AACTCTTCTCTCAGGGAGCGGCGTTCAAAGCGCAGAAGAAGGAGGAGGCACGGGAGCTCATTAGCGAATTCGCCGGGAACGCAAAGAAAAAAAACAAGGCCCGAGATGCCTGCTTCAAATGGATCGGAAAGCAAGGATCCCCCACTGGAGCGACCTTGAAAATAATCCACGAGATTTTGGAAAAGAAGGATCCCTCTTAGACTCTCCTTTCGCCAATCAGGACGCCCTCATCGAAATTCCCGCAAAACCGATCCTCCAATATGTCAACGAAACAAGCTTTATTACGAAAAACGACAACCCAATCGTTGTGGCTCTGCCTTTTTCTTTTTTTCTCCTGTGAATCCTCTGTGGAAGAAACGCAGGATCCGCCTTCCGGTGCCGTATTGAGCCTCCCAAAGGTCATTCTGGCGTACGAAACACCCGTCCTCCCCGCAACCTCAGCGCCGGAACCAGAAGATCACGAAAGCCGGCTCTCCGAAAAATTGAATCGGCTCGCGAAAACATCCGTCTCTGCGGATACGACCGATTTGGCCGGATCTTTTCGCTTGGGGAAGATCGACCTCGCCTTTCTCAGCCCACGGAATGCCGTTCCCCTCCTTGATCAAAAGGTTGCATCCATCTTCCTCGTCCGCCTTCCCGGCGACAAACCCGAGAAGAGTATTTGGCTGTGCAAAAAGGAGAAGAACTATGCGGATATTTCAGAGGCAAAAGGAAAAGCCATTGCCTTCGCCAACCGGGCGAGTGACCCGGGTTGCCTGATCCCAATCCGGGACTTGAGCAGAAGAAACCTAATTGGATCCGACCGGGCGCTGACCGACTTTTTCTCTCAAGTCATTTACGGAGACGACTCCGTCTCGGTGGTAAGAAAAGTCCTGAATGGAGAGGTGGAAGCCGTAGCCATGGGGAGCTCCGCGTTCGAAACCCTCGACGAAAAAACCAAGGCCCGACTCAGGATTTTTCAGGAACAAGAGTCGGTGCCGCCCGACGTTCTTTGCATCAGGGCATCCATATTGGCCCCGGACCGGGCCATCATCGAGCAGGCATTCATGGATATGAACGCCGACAACCCGGATGTCGTCCGGAGCTTCTTCGGTGGAAAGCTCGCCAAGCCAGCCCAAGGACACCTCGACCTCACCCGGGAAACGCTTGAGGCAATCAAGACGGTCAAGCCCTGATCCGAGGAAAGGCGAAAAGCAAGGGACAATCGTCCTGCCCTCACTCCCGGGCATCCGGTCTGCGGGGAAGACCAAACCGATCGACAAAGTCAACCACGTCGCCAAGCAAAGGTTTCGGCCATATGTGCCAAGAGCTTGTCCGTCGAACAAGTGAAAAATGCCCGTGTGAGGCGTAAATTTTGCTTTCGGCAGTGCCTCCCGCCTTCTTTAGCGCCCCGGAAAATTCCTCGCACAATTCATACCTGATCAAGGGATCAAACCTACCGTGCATAAGTAAAAAAGGAGGGGCTTTGCTCCGGCCGACTTGGAAAGCGGGCATGGTGGTGTTGCGATCGACGGAGGGAGGAAAAAGGTCGCGATAGAGAAACTCCTTTCCGGGATCGAATTCGTAGGGAGCGGACATCGAAACCACACCCCTTATCCATCCAAGGCTCCCTCCGTGAGCTTTAAGATAAACCGGATCCAAGCCGACCAGACAGGCGCTGTGAGCGCCCGCCGAGTGCCCCATGAGAAAAAGATTGTTTCCGTCCCCGCCATGAGCCCGGACATTTTTCCTCACCCAAGCGGAGGCAAGGGCGACGTCTTCCGGAAAGGCGGGAAAACGCACTTCGGGATAAAGGCGGTAATTGGCGGTTACAAAGACGATTCCTTTCCTGGCGAACTGTTTGCCGATTTCGCGGTGATAATCTTTTTGGCCCCATCTCCAACTGCCACCATGAAAGAAAAGAATGACAGGAGCGGACCGGCAAACTTCCGAGCTGACGACATCCAAAACTTGACGCTCATGCTCTCCGTAGGAAAGGTTCAGGGCTTCGATTACCCTCGGGGCATCCGCTCCCAGGCCGGAAGGAGAAAAGCCCAAAAAGAGCAAAGCCCAAAGGAGCAAATGGGGCGATAGACCGGATTCGAACCGGCGACCCCCGGCACCACAAGCCGGTGCTCTAACCAACTGAGCTACTATCGCCACAAAGGTAACTGAGGTTAAAGAACAGGGGGATCGCGTCAACGAGAAATGCTCGCCGGCGAGGGCGAGCATCCTTGACCATTTCGTCTTCTTGATTCATTTTCCTTTTCTTTTCAGACAAAACATCATGCTCCAAGCAGGAATAGTAGGCCTTCCCAACGTAGGCAAAAGCACCTTGTTCAATGCCCTTACCAAATCGCGTAAGGCGGAAGCGGCCAATTACCCCTTTTGCACGATCGACCCGAACGTCGGAGTCGTTCAGGTTCCCGACTCCCGCCTTGCCCCCTTGGCCGAGTCGGCCGGAACCACCACCATCATCCCCGCCGCCATCGAGATGGTCGACATAGCCGGACTGGTCGAGGGTGCGAGCAAGGGAGAAGGCCTGGGTAACAAATTTCTCGCCAACGTTCGTGAAGTGGATGCGATCGTTCACGTTGTCCGATGCTTCGAGGACGAGGACGTCATCCACAACATGGGGGGCGTCGACCCGATTCGGGACGCCGAAGTGATCATGACCGAATTGGTGCTGGCTGACGCCGAATCGGTCGCCAGTCAGCTTCAGAAAAACCTCAAGAAGGCGCGTGGCAACGACAAGGACGCCGAAGCCAACGTCGCCTTACTCGAGCGCCTTGTCCCTCACCTGGACGAAGGAAAACCGGCCAACCTACTCGAAATGGACGAGGATGAACGGACTCGGCTGAAAGCCTTCTTTCTCCTTAGTGGAAAACCCATGCTTTATGCCTGCAACCTCAAGGAAGAGGAAATCGCGGACCCTGGCACCAACCCCCTTTTCGAACCCTTCAAAAAGTGGGCGGACAGTCAACAGGATGCCAATTGCTGCTGCATTTCGGCCAAGATGGAAGAAGAGTTGTCGGAATTGTCGGACGAGGACGCAAAGGAATACCTGGAATCCATGGGAGTCGAAGATTCCGGGGTAACTTCCTTGATCGAGGCCAGTTACGAACTACTCGGCTTGGCCAGTTTTCTGACCGCCGGGGAAAAAGAAGCCCGGGCCTGGACCTTCCGCAAGGGAATGACCGCCCCTCAGTGCGCGGGAGTCATTCACACTGACTTCGAGAAGGCTTTCATCAAAGCCGAAGTAGTCTCTTACGAAGACTTGATCGCAGCCGGCTCCATGCAAAAAGCGCGTGATGCCGGCAAGCTTCGCCTCGAAGGCAAGGAGTACGTGTTCGCCGACGGGGACGTCGTCCTCTTCAAATGCAATGCCTGAAAACCGCCCTACCACCTTGCCTCCTCTCCCCCTTCCGCCTAAACTGAAATTCGCCTGACCTAATCTTCCTATCCGATTGCGAATCATTAACTCATTTCAATGAACTGTTTTTCGAGAAAGCCCCATTACGCGGGTCCTGTTTGCGTGACGGTTTCGATACTCGCCTGTGTTTTCTCCTGTTCGGATGAGGCTCAAGTCAAAACCAGCATAATCGCCCCTGAATATTCGGGGCCCGTAGTAACCTGGATCCTGCCTGAGACCTGGGGCGAAAACCCCTCTCTAGCGGGCCCGATGGCCGGTTCCTTTCACGTCAAGACCGAGAACGGGGCACAAGGTAGGATAGGAGTCATGCCTTTCAGGGAAACAGTCTCGAGCCTCGAGATGGCCAACATGTTTGCCCGGGAAATCGGATACGGTACCCTGACCGACGAAACGCTCGCCCCCCTCATGGAGAAAAAGACACTCGGGGCACGCGAATTCGAATGGATCCGATTGGAAGAGCAAAAGACGGAAGAATCCCCCAAAACCGTTCTGCTTGCCCTTTACCGCAAGGATTCTCAAACTTGGCTTTTTCCTTTCATCGGCGGGAAAGACCTCGTTGACGCAGAACTGAAAAACTTTGCTCTTTTTCTCGAATCCACTGTACTTCGGGCCGGCACTGAGCCGATCCGAGCCCGTTCCCAACCCGCCTCCTCTCCGCCCTCCCCTGCTCCCGCTCCACCTGGCCCCGTTCCGCCTGATTGGACGATCCCTTCCAATTGGACACCCGGGCAAGCCTCCTCCATGCGATTGGCTAGTTACAAGGTGAACGACGAAGAAGGAAACGAACTTGATTTTTCGGTCACCTCCTTTCCCGGTGACGTGGGGGGACTCTTGGCCAACGTAAACCGCTGGCTTGGTCAAATCGGCGTACAACCAACCGACGAGGAAGGTTTGAAGGAATTCGTCCGACCGATCACAATCGACGGCATATCGGCCCAATTGGTGGAGGCTTCTTCCGAGGACGAGACTCTTTTCGCCGCAATCCTTTTGAGAGACAACCGTTCCTGGTTCTTCAAACTGACAGGGAGCAAAACACTTGCCGAAAAGGAAAAGAAAAACTTCTCCGACTTTCTCGAATCCATTTGTTTTCACAAGCCAAACGGCCCGAAATGAGTAACAAGCAAACGAAAACCAAAAGCCTTTGGGCACTGTCCCATCGCAAAAAGCTTCTGCCTTGGCTTGCGCCCCTTGCCAGCCTTCGCCTGACTCTCGCTCTTCTCAGCCTTTCCATGGTGCTCATTTTCATCGCTACCTTGGAGCAGGTCAAATTGGGTATCCGCGGAGCCCAAGCCGAGTATTTCGAATCGTTGGTCGGGATTTGGAATTATCCTGATGAATTTTGGGGAGGAGGAAAAATCATCCCCGGATTGGACAAGGAGATCGGCCCCGTCAAGTCTTACGACGTCAAAACCGAGAACGACAGTTTCTGGTTCAAGGATCACGGACTTGAAACCGGTGACGAGCTCCTCTACTTGGACGAGGGCTCGGGAAAAGCCATCGATGGGCTTTCACGCAACGTCCGCTATTTCGCAATCGTCGAAGAGGATTCCAATCATCTTTTCAAACTCGCGACCGACAAATCCAGCGCCAACGCCAAAATAGCCGTCTCCATCAAGGACTCCGGTTCCGGCGAACACAAATTTCTCAAGGTCTTTCGCTTTCCCTTTCCCATCCCAGGCGGGTACCTTCTTGGCGGGCTCCTCATCGTCAACCTCACCGCTGCTTTTATAGTCCGTTTTCAATGGTCGGTCCGGAAATTCGGAATTCAATTAATCCACTTGGGAATCATCATGCTTTTGGTCGGACAGTTGGTCACCCAAGCGATTCAGGAAGAATCGCGCATGCAGATCAACAAGGGTGAATCAAGCAATTACATCGAACGTTTTCACGGAGTCGAATTAGCCCTGACCGACGTGACCGACCCCAACCAAGAAACCGTAGTCAGCATTCCCCAAAAGCTTCTTGAAAAAGGCGGAAACATCTCCTACGCAGACCTCCCTTTCAAAATTAAGGTCAAATCATTCGGTCCCAATTGCGACTTCGACGTGGCAAGCTCAAAAGACAAAAGAGAAGGTCCTGGAAAAGATGTCGATCAAGGAGTCGGCTACTCGGCCAATTTGTCCATCAAGCCAAAAAGCGAAGACTACAGCAGCGAAGCCATGAATTTCGGATACCTCGTTTTCGAACTCTCCGATGAAACCGGAGAACTAGGCACTTGGCTAGCCCTTGCTCACCCTGCGGGTAACCATTGGTGGAAGGAAAGCCCGAAACTCGCCGATCTGGCCTTTCAGCCTATCCGTCACAAAGGGAAGTTGTGGGGAGTTTCTCTCCGGGCGCAGAGGGAATACCTGCCTTACTCCATCGAGTTGCTTGGTATAGCTAACGAATTTTACCAAGGCACCGAAACGCCCTTTAATTTCGAAAGCGACGTACTGATCAAGATGGACGGCAACGACACACGCCGTGCCTTGGTCTACATGAACACTCCCCTCAGACACGAGGGAAAGACTTTTTACCAATACCAGATGAACAAAGCCGCCGACTACACTGTCTTTCAGGTCATTCGCAACCCCAGTTGGCTCGTCCCTTACCTCGCATGCATTATTGTTTCGATTGGACTGCTATGGCAGTTTGGTTTTCATCTGGTTCGCTTCCTCCGTAAAAACTCCCTCCAAAAGGCATGAAGAAACATTCCCCCATTCGTCTTGGCATTCTGATCGTCCTTTCCCTTTTGGGAACTTGGGTTTGCTTTCTCCCAAATTCTTTCGGAACCGCTTCGATTTTTGATTTCGCAAAAGACCCACCTGAACCTCCCGCCGAT